>NZ_JALXVO010000009.1:0-107428 GCF_025151705.1 Paenibacillus sp. p3-SID1389
AGTTATTGCCCAACAACCTTACATGTGATATAATATATTTTGCTTGTGTTTTTCATATTTGAGATGTCCCAGTAGCTCAGCTGGATAGAGCAACGGCCTTCTAAGCCGTCGGTCGGGGGTTCGAATCCCTCCTGGGACGTGACGAAACACTCTCCAAACGGAGAGTGTTTTTGCGTTCCCAGGAGGGTGAGAACCCCGGTGGGGGTCGTCGGAGCGAGGCCGCCCATGCGAGTAGGGCCGATGTGACTGGGATATAGCAGCAACCGAATTCTATTCGAAATTTCATATATAATTCAGACCGAAACAGCCAATATCGCCAAATCTATTCGATTTTTCATATAGATTTCGGCCTTTCGACCTCTGATGGTCCAAATAAGCATGAAATTTCATATATAATCGCCCAAAAGTACCGTTACCCGTTGAATTCTATTCGATTTTTCGCATATATTTCGGACGACGGCGGACAAGGCGGACCACACGGCGGGCAAGGCAGACGACGGCGGACAAGGTGAACCATGGCCGACCATTGCGGACGACGACGCCCCCCTAGTTGCTACCCTACGCGCCGCTATAACCGTCCCACAACAGTTCCTCATACCAGTTCCTATACCGATTTCCCGCACCGAATCCCCTTACCGTTTCCGACACAAAGAAAGAGCCGCTTACCAGCTAGCTCCTTCCCCCATCATTCGGATACAACTTCTGAAGGTGCTCGACCGAATGCCGGATCAACTTACGCAGCACGTCCACATCGATGTCGGCGACTTTATTAATGTAAACACACCCTTTCCCTTGGGTATGCTTCCCGAAGGATTCCAGCAAAGCGCCTCGTCCCGGATCATCCGCGGCAAGATATAGGCTGATCTTCGCCTTCCGAGGCGAGAAGCCAACCAGCGGCGCATCCCCTTCGTGGCCGGAGGCGTATTTGTAGTGGTAGGAGCCAAAGCCGATGATACTGGGGCCCCACATTTTGGCCGGATACCCCGTTGTCTCTGTAAAAATATCCAGTAACCGATAGGCATCCTCTCGCTTCTTGGCATCGGCCACCCCTTCAATGAACTCGATGACACTGTTGTCGTTTTCTTTGGTCTTCAACTCGTACATTCAGAAACCTCCCTCAAGAATCTCCGTATCCCGCCAATTCAAGTCCCACCGCAAGCCTGTCTCATTTTATTATTCCTTATCCTTAGCTTCCTCCACTCGATCCAGCCACTCGTTCACCAACGCGTTAAACGTGTCCTCCTGCTCAATCTGCAGGTTATGCCCGGCCCGGTCCATGACCGCAAACTTACCGCACGGATACAGCTCTAATAAGCGGAGCGCATCCGCATATCCCACCGACGTGTCCTGCCTGCCGAGCAGGAATAACGAAGGCGCGTCAAACTTCTCCCGATCGATCAGAAAAGAAAACCCATACCGTGCCCGAATCTTGTCCAAAAAAGCGGAATCTGCCATGCGACAGCCGGGAACGATCTCGTTTGCATACCTTCTCCAGGTGTGCCGATCCAAAACTGCGCTCATCGAGCAAAAATCATCATACTCCTCGGGAGACAGTTCATGAATCAACGCCGGATCCTCATAAATAACCGTATGGTCCGGCAGTTCCCGTTGATCTGGATCCGCCATGATCAAGGGGCAAATAAACACCACCCCCTCAACTCGTTCGGGACGACAGGCAATGATCCCTCTCGTCAAGTACCCGCCGTAGGACTCACCAACTACCGCAAACCGCGATTCCGGCACCAACCCATCGATCAACTCCAGCACCGCATCCAGCATCCCGTCCGTATTCTCAATACCCGCATAATTCTTCGACTTTCCCGTCCCCGGCAAATGGCAAATCAAGGTAAATCCTTCTCCACCCCGTGCGATTCTGAAATATCGGTTCCATGCAGCCGCTCATCAGGCGATGGTCAAGCGTAAACCCGTGAATCAGCACGATCGGCCGCATGATGCTCTCATCATAAAGAGAATATATGTTCTTGTCTAGACCTAAATTTACCACACCTTATTCTGGTCGCGCCTGGTCTTGCATCCATCTCATATACAACCTGGCATTAAACCCCGCCTGCTTCCAAAACCAGCGCTGCGGCTTCCGCCGAAACTCGGCATACCCCAATCGTTCATATAAACGAATCGCTGCGGTATTGGTATCAACAACCTCCAAAATATAATCGTCATAACCTAAACGAGATATCAGTTCGTTGTTCTGTTGGCTGGCAACCCCACGACCCCGTGCTTGCTTTGCCGTAGCAACCGCCTCGAAATAACATTGGCCCTCCGCCAAATGCAGCGGTTTTTCCAGCTCCCGACGGACAAGGAAATAAAACAAACTTCCCCGCAACCAGCCAAGTTCCCGCTGAAGCTCAGCCCGTTGAAACCGGAAAGCCCGCTTCTGCCCCGCGGAATACGCGAATATCCCCAGAACCTGCTCCCTTTCCAAGGCAACAAAAAACTGCTCTCTGACCAAAGCATGCACAATGGCTTTCGCCAGTTTGTCCCGGTCCGAAGTAAAGTATCGCAGCGAGTCGTAAAAGCCTTCCACAAAAATCTCCGCCGCCTGTATAAAAAGGTGAAACATGCACAGAACGGTCCTCAGGCGGATTCCCCCTTCCCGCGACTTAAGCACAGAATCACACCTCTCCAGGAAAAATAAAAAAACATCCGTTCCCCATCGAACGGATGCTCTGATAAACCGCCAACCGACAGCGGCTAAACATGATTAGAGTTGAAGACTTGCAATCGCCGCCTTCAAAATATCGCAGGATTGCGTAAATTTGCGCTGTTCCTCCCAGGTCAAGTTCAGTTCCAGCACTTCCTCGATCCCGCCGTCACCGATAATGGCAGGCACACCGGCACAAACTCCGGTCTGTCCATATTCCCCCTCCAGCACAACCGAAACGGCGATGATTTTGTGCTCGTCGTTTAAGATGGATCTCACGATATAAGCGAGCGCGTTCCCAATCCCAAACTGGGTGTTGCCCTTACGGGTAAAAATCTCCCATCCCGCATCTTTGGTTTTTTGCGCGATTTCGTCCAGCTTGACGTGGCGGAACCGCTCCTTATGCTGCTCCAAAATGTGCAGTAGCGGTTTCCCGCCGATCGTGACATGCGACCAGGCCACAAACTGCGAATCCCCGTGCTCTCCCATCGCATACCCGTTTACACTGCGCGGATCAACAGCAAATACCTCCGACAGCAGCGTTTTGAGCCGCGCCGAATCGATGGAGGTCCCAGTGCCGATCACCCGGTTCCGCAGGAATCCCGACACCTCGCGTACAATATAGGTCACGATGTCCACCGGATTGGCAGCGACGACAAACACGCCGTCAAATCCTCCATCCACGATGCGGCTGACGATATCCCGCGTAATCTTCTCCGCCTCGCCCAGCACATCCAGCCGCGTTTGCCCCGGCTTGGGATTCGCCCCTGCCGTCAGCACAACCACATCCATGTCGCGGCAGTCCTCCAGCCGGCCAGCATATACCTTCGTACGGGTTGGCGTAAAATCCATGCAATGCGACAAATCCAGCGCATGTGCCACCGCACGATCATACGTCCGGTCAATCATCATAATTTCTTCGCAGATCGATTGATTGATCATGGAATAAGCGCAAGCCGTACCGACCAGGCCGGAACCAACGATCGTTACCTTCCTCGCTTTTTTAGCCATTCTGCCGCCTCCTTCTCCTATCCATTCTCTATATCCGATGCCTAAATTATAACCGCAGACCGTATATTTGGTGCAACACACAAAAAAACTGCCGGGAATCCTCCCGACAGTTCATAACGATGGATTTAACTTTTCATCCGCGGGTCAAGCGCGTCACGCAAACCGTCGCCCATCAGGTTGAAGGCAAGTACGGTCAGCATGATCGAAATCCCCGGGAAAACTACAGTCCACGGAGCGGTGGCGATGAATTGACGCGAGTCAGACAGCATCTTGCCCCATTCCGGTGTAGGCGGCTGAGCACCTAAACCAAGGAAGCCCAGCGCAGCCGCTTCGATAATCGCCGTAGCGATTCCCAGCGTGCCTTGCACGATGATTGGCGTCAAGCTGTTTGGCAGGATGTGCCGCAGCAAAATCGCGCTGTTTTTCATCCCGATTGCCCGTGCTGCAGTGATATACTCTTCGTTCTTCAGGCTAAGCACCTTCGCCCGCACCAGCCGCCCATACGTTGGGATGTTGACGATGGCGATGGCAAGCAACGCGTTTTGCAGCGACGGACCAAGGATGGCCACGATCGCGATCGCCAACAAAATGCTCGGGAACGCCAGCAAAATATCGAACAGGCGCGAAATCACCATATCGATCCATTTGCCGTAGAACCCTGCCAGAATGCCGAAGAGCGTCCCCAAAATGATTGATCCCACAACGGAGAACGTCCCCACCCATAAGGAGATTCGCGCCCCGTATAATACGCGGGTGAACAGGTCGCGTCCCAGATCGTCCGTCCCAAACCAATGCGATGAGGACGGCGGTTTTAAGCGGTCGCGCAAAACCTGCTTGTCAAATTCATAAGGAGCAATCACCGGGGCCAGCAAGGCGATCAGAATGAAAAACACGATCATGATCAGGCCGGCCATGGCGATTTTATTTTTGCGGAACGCTTTCCACGCATCGCGCCAAGGTCCGGAAACCTTCCCGGCCGGGACGGCGGTGCTGCGGTTTGTGCTTGCTGTAGTTGCCTCTGCCATGGTTTCCCTCCTTTACCGGTAACGGATGCGTGGATCGACCGCTGCGTACAGCAAATCCACGATCAGATTGATAATGACGAAAATAAAGGCGATAACCAGAATGCCGGATTGAATTACCGGATAATCACGCGAGCTGATCGCTTCGTAAATATACCGTCCCACACCAGGCCATGCGAAGATCGTTTCGGTCAAAACCGCACCGCCAAGCAATGCGCCAGTTTGCAGTCCGATGACCGTCAGCACGGGAATAAATGCATTTTTCAAGGCGTGTTTATAGATGACAATAAATTGCGACAACCCTTTGGCCTTGGCCGTGCGAACGAAATCGGAATTCATGACTTCCAGCATACTCGACCGCGTCATCCGGGCGATAATCGCCATCGGAATCGTACCCAGCGCGACACTTGGTAAAATCAAATGCCTGCACACCGTCCATAACTGATCCCAGCGGCCTGCGATCATGCTGTCGATCAGATACAGATTGGTGACCGCTTCAACCGGATCACGTTGGTTCATCCGCCCGATGGAAGGCAGCCAATGCAATTTAAGCGAGAAGATCCACTGCTCCATCAGCCCGAGCCAGAAGATTGGCATCGATACCCCAATCAACGCGATCAGCATGCAAATGTAATCGAACCACGAGTTTTGCTTCCAGGCGCTGATGATGCCGGCATTCACGCCAAAGAAGATCGCAAACGCCATGGCTGCCACGGTTAGTTCCGCCGTAGCCGCCAGATAGGGGGCAATCTCCTGGGCAATCGGTACTCTCGTGCGGATCGATTGCCCCAGGTCACCTTTCAACAAATCTCCCATGTACGTGAAATACTGCTGATACCACGGATTGTTCAGGCCCAGTTGCTCGCGGAGCGCTTCCTTGGACTGCTCCGTTGCCTTCTGCCCCAGAATCGTTTCCGCAGGATCACCGGGAATCGCATGGATAATGGAAAACACGATAATCGTCATGCCGACTAGGACAGGAACCATGATGAGTATTCTTTTCAAAATATAAGCTTTCAAGATGAGGTTCACCTGCCAGAGGCGTTAAGCTCCCGCCTGTTATTCGAAATAGATGTTGCTGTAATATTCCGTACCTGTCGGCGCCGGAACGTATCCTTTCAGATTCGCTCTTGCAGCCAGGAGCGGTGTCGTATGCACGAGCGGAATCCACGGAGCGTCGGCTTTGATGATTTCTTGCGCTTGTTTGTACAGTTCCTCACGTTTCGATTGGTCGGTTTCTTTTTGCGCAGCGACTAACAACTCATGCAGTTCGTCACTCGAATAGTACGTGTAGTTGTTGGACGGAATCGCGTCTTTGTCCAGCAGCGTGTACAGGAAGTTGTCTGGGTCGCCGTTGTCGCCGGTCCAACCGAGCATGAACAGATCGTCTTTTTCACCGGCTTGCGCATCGTCGAGATAAACGGCCCATTCCGGAGATTCGATTTTCACTTTTACGCCAACTTCTTCAAAGTTTTGCTGAATAACTTCGGCTACCTTCTTGCCATCTGGCATGTAAGGACGGGATACCGGCATGGCATAGAAGACATATTCGCCTGGCAGACCGTTCGGATAACCTGCTTCGGCCAGCAACGCTTTCGCTTTCTCTGGATCATACTCATAATCGGTAATGCTATCGTTGTAGCCCCACAGGGACGGCGGCATTGGGTTCTTAGCCGGTTCAGCTTGGCCTGCGAAGAAGGCATCGATGATCGCTTGCTTATCAACGGCATAGTTCAGCGCTTGTCTTACTTTCACGTTGTTAAACGGTTCTTTCTTCAGGTTGAAGCCGACATAACCTACGTTGTTGGAAGGACGCTCGATCTTTTGCAGATCCGGGTTCGCTTCCAAGGTCGCCAGATCGTCCGGGCTCAGGTCCTCCATCAAATCGATTTCACCGCTTTGCAGCGCGTTGAAACGAGCAGAGTTATCCGGGATAGAGCGAACGATCACTTTGTTCAGCTTCGGAAGCCCTTCTTTCCAGTAGTTCGGGTTCTTCTCTAACGTAATCGAGTCATTGCGTTTCCATTCTTTGAATACGAATGGACCTGTACCTACCGGCTCGTTCTTGAAGTTTTCTTTCTTCTCCTTGATGGCCGTTGGGCTGGCGATCCCGAAGGAGGTCATGGCCAGGTTTTGCAAGAACGGTGCTTGCGGTTGGTTCAGTGTAAACTTAACCGTGTTCTCGTCGACCGCTTCTACTTCCTTGATAACGCGTTTGCCGTCTGGACCAAACATGGAATCATAGTAGTCAAAGGAGTCGCCTTCAAATTTGTATTCGCTGTTTGGATCAGACCAACGGGTGAAGTTGAATACAACCGCATCCGCATTAAAATCCGTACCATCATGGAACTTCACGCCTTGACGCAGCTTGAAGGTATAGGTCAAACCGTCGTCAGATACCGTCCAGCTCTCGGCCAACGAGCCTTGAACCTCGGTTGTTCCTTCTTTGTACTCCAGCAAGGAATCAAAGACTTGGTGGGCGATTTTCAAAGATTCACCGTCGGTTACGATGGCTGGGTCCAGAGAAGCGGAATCCCCGCCGCGGCCTACAACCAATGTATCTTGGGCCGAACCGGTCGGAGTGGTTGCCTCCGTATTCGCGCCCGTATTCGTTCCGCCGGAATTACTGCCACCGGCATTGTTGCTGCCTCCGCACCCCGCCAAGGCGATGGCGGCGCTCAGCATCGTAACAAGAACAACACTACTCCATCTCTTTGCTTTCATTTTGTGGCTCCCTTCTGAATCCCAATATATAATTTCTTGTTTATAAAAAAGCTGGGCATAGTACCCAGACTATAAACCTTTAGAGGTAGTTCAAAACGTCATCTTTATGCCAAGCTCGCGCTTCCTGTGTTCTTCACTTCGGTGTATAGATGGCAAGCCGTCAAATGGCCCGCATCCGTCTCAGCCAGCTCAGGGCGGTGCGTCCGACAAACGTCCATTGCCATCGGACACCGCGTATGAAACGCGCAGCCGACCGGCGCATTAGCCGGGCTGGGCACTTCGCCTTGCAGAATAATCCGCTCGGTCTTCTTGTCCGGATCCGGCTGCGGAACTGCGGAGAGCAACGCCTGGGTATACGGATGCTGAGGTGACGAGTACAGCTTGTGTTTGTCGGCAATCTCAACGATCCGACCGAGGTACATAACCGCTACCCGGTCGCAGATATGCTTCACGACACTTAAATCGTGGGCGATAAAGATGTACGTCAACCCGAACTCCTCTTGCAGATCCTGAAGCAGGTTCACCACCTGCGACTGGATCGACACATCCAGCGCGGAAACCGGCTCGTCGGCGACAATCAGCTTTGGCTGGAGCGCCAATGCACGGGCGATCCCGATCCGCTGCCGCTGACCGCCGGAGAATTGGTGCGGATAACGCTGCAGATGGCTTTGCGTCAGACCAACGACATCGATCAAGCGGTCGATCATCTGTTTACGTTCCTTGGCATTGCCCACGCCGTGAACGATCAATGGTTCCTCCAGAATCCGCTGCACCGTATGGCGAGGATCCAACGAGGAGAAGGGATCCTGGAACACAATCTGCATATCCTTGCGTTTCCGGCGCAGCGCCTCTGGCGACAAAGCCGTGATGTCCTCCCCTTCAAAAATCACCTTGCCGCCGGTCGGCTCAATCAGCCGAAGCAGGGAACGACCGGTCGTGGATTTCCCGCAGCCGCTTTCCCCCACCAGTCCAAACGTTTCGCCCCGTCGCACGGTAAACGAGATGTCATCGACCGCTTTAACGAATTGTTGTGACTTGCCAAACCATCCGCCCCCGGTAGGGTAGTATTTTTTCAGATGTTCAACTTGCAGTAAGGGTTCACTCATACAACTTCCTCCTGTGGCGTTTCATGGAGCCAGCACCGGCAGCTATGCGCCGTTTCGTATTCCTTCAGCTCAGGCAGCTGCTCCGAACAAATCGGCATCGCATGCGAACAGCGTTCGGCAAAGCGACAGCCTTTCATCCGGGTGTTCAGGATCGGCACGTTGCCTGGAATGGAGAACAGGCGCTTGCGGTCCTCGTCCATGCGCGGCACCGACTTGATCAGCCCTTGGGTGTAGGGATGCAGCGGATTTTTAAAAATATCCCGCACAGGGCCCTCCTCCACCACTTTGCCGGCATACATCACAGCTACCCGGTGGCACATCTCGGCAACGACCCCAAGGTCATGCGTGATCATCATTACGGCCGTACCGTTCTCCTCATTCAAGCGCCGGATCAAATCGAGGATCTGTGCCTGGATGGTCACGTCGAGTGCTGTAGTTGGTTCGTCAGCGATCAGCAACTCCGGATTACAGGAGATCGCCATCGCGATCATCACCCGTTGTCTCATCCCGCCGGAGAGTTGATGCGGATATTCATCGATGATGGCCTCCGGCCGAGGAATGCCAACCTTTTTCAGCATGTCGATGGTATGTTCCCGTGCTTGCTTCTTGCTGAGCCCCCGGTGCAGCCGAACCGTCTCCCCAATTTGTTGGCCGACGGTAAACAGCGGATTCAGCGACGTCATCGGCTCCTGAAAAATCATGGAAATCGAGTTCCCGCGAATCGCTCGCATTTCCCGCTCCTTCATCGGAACAATGTCCTTCCCCTTAAACTCGATCGACCCTCCCGTAATTTTGCCAGGCGGCTGAGGGATCAGCTTCAAGATCGACAAGGAGGTAACGCTTTTGCCGCAGCCGGATTCGCCAACGACGCCAAGCACCTCGCCGGGATTCACATACAGGTTCACGCCGTCCACCGCAGGGATTTCGCCTCGGTCGGTAAAAAAGTGGGTGTGCAAATCCTTAATCTGCAAAATGGGTTGAATCATGTTTACAGCCTCTTTTCCCGTAAAAATGGAATCTCGCAATTCGACAATGTCCGTCAGTAATAGACAAATGTACAATCGATCTGTCGTGCTGTAATTTCCTAAAGCGTAAAGATGCAGCAGTGCCCTCTATCTCTATGTTAGTTGCGGCACTCGACCTTCGAATTGTCTCTACAACGCGGACGAATGTACATTCTCGCTTCCGCACAGCAATCAGGTAAAGCAGAAGCCTAAGCAGAAGAGGTCAATGAAGCGATATACGGTAAATCACATTTTTCTCTGCCGTAATTTCGCTAAAAGTGGCGATTTATCGAACTATGGTCAATTGGAGTGTTAAGTTAACTGACATAAAATTAATGGCTTATTTGATAAGCTACTTTACAGCATTTTCACAGAATAGACAATAGAAAATTTCAGAATGTCATGTCTATGACAGCTGTTTGGTAGGCAATTTATAAAATTTGAGATTATCGGAACATTTAAGGTAGAATGGAAGTAAACGTTATCTATTCATGTGAGAGGTGATGGTGATGAGTTTCACGTTAACTTTGGGAAGTCCGGCACCAAACTTTAACCTGCCGGCTACGGATGGCCAGACCTACTCTTTGGAATCTTTTGCTTTGGCCAAGGTGCTCGTCGTGTTTTTTACTTGCAATCACTGTCCTTATGTGCTTGGCTCTGATGAAGTCACCCGGCAAACGGCGGAGAAGTTCAAGGATCGGGGAGTCGTATTTGTAGGGATTAACTCGAACAGCGAAAACACCCATCCGGAAGATTCTTTCGAGCACATGGTCAAACGGATGGAGCAGCATCGATTCCCTTGGGTGTATTTGCGGGATAAGGAACAAACGGCAGCGAAAGACTATGGTGCGCTGCGCACGCCGCATTTCTTCGTCTTTGATGCCGACCGCAAGCTCGTCTATACGGGACGCGGCGTCGATAACCCGCGCGACACGAGCAAAATGACGGTTAACGATCTGGATCGGGTGTTGGAGGAGCTCACCACCGGGCGCGAAATTTCGATTCCGCTAACGAATCCGATCGGCTGCAATGTGAAATGGGAAGGGCAGGACGCTCACTGGATGCCAGCGGACGCCTGCGATTTGGTGTAAGCCGATGAGCCGCCTTTACGATTTTGAAGTCCGTACGATTACGGGTGAAACCACGACGCTCGCGCCATATCGGGGACAAGTGCTGCTCATCGTCAATACCGCCAGTGCATGCGGGTTGACACCGCATTATGCGGGGCTGCAGCAACTGTACAGCAAGTACAAGGACCAAGGCTTCTCCGTTCTTGGGTTCCCCTGCAATCAATTCGCCGAGCAAGAGCCTGGGACGGAAGCAGAGATTAAGGCTTTCTGTGAAACGAATTATCAAGTCACTTTTCCGCTCTTCGCCAAAATCGACGTAAACGGGGAGCACGCCCACCCGTTATACCGTTATCTGCGGGAGCATACGCCAGAACCTTACGATACGGGGGATATCGAATGGAACTTCGTGAAGTTCCTGGTTGGGCGAGACGGCGAGATCGTCAAGCGGTATGCGGCTCGCACCGAACCCGCTGAGATTGAGCCGGACCTTCAAGCGCTGCTGTCTAGTTCGGCGGCAGGCCGTTAATCTCAAGCCCTAACGCCCATACCGCCAAAGCCGCCGGAAACTTAATACTCCGGCGTTTTTTTACGCAGTCTCTCCGCATAAAAAAACTTCGTTCTGATCGACAATTTTCGCTATAATCTTATTTATGCTAACCACTAGAAGAACTGAGCCTTTTCGTTATTCTCTGAATCCACCGATCGCCGCCATCGCTCGAAATCCTGTCGATCGACGGGCAGGCGCTGCCCTTGAAACCTGCGCAGATCGTGAGAGGGATGGCTGCATCCGAAGCATCATCGTAAAGTAAATCGAAACGCCCCGACCGGTAATTAATGGCGGGGCTTGATTCTTGTCTGCGTTGGCGTTATAATATTTCTTGCTTAGCTCTTGCGGGTGTAGTTCAATGGTAGAACGCCAGCTTCCCAAGCTTGAGGCGAGGGTTCGATTCCCTTCACCCGCTCCATAACCTTTTTTTAACCTCTAGCCCTTTGATTAACAAAGGGTTTTTTTGATTTTATCTGGAAGATGCGGATCTTACCACATTTGGGGGCGAGTTCTTTATTTGACTTCCCCTGAGCCAGGGTCGAGATGAATTAACTGGAAAACTTACCGTTAATATTTGATTTTTTCTCACGTGCAAGCTACTAACTGGAAATTCTACTGTTATTTTTGCTGATTTCCCGCTCAGGGGCATTTTTGAACAAAATTAACAGTAGGATTTACCTCTAATTCTTCGGTTTTGTCCAAAAACGGCCAAAATAGCGGTAGAAAATCCAGTTAGTTGATTGTGGGGGTTCTCGCCCAACCTGGGACTATAGCAAAAAGAGCACCCCAAAGGGTGCTCTTTCGTCACGTCCCAGGAGGGGTACTCTCGCTTCGCTCGAGACTCCGCTCCTCCGCCCGCTTGCGCGGGCGGTCTCGCTCCGACGAACCCACCGGGGGTTCTCGCCCAACCTGGGACTATAGCAAAAAGAGCGCCCCAAAGGGTGCTCTTTCGTCACGTCCCAGGAGGGATTCGAACCCCCGACCGACGGCTTAGAAGGCCGTTGCTCTATCCAGCTGAGCTACTGGGACACGTCGTTATAAAAAAAAGGATGCGTTAATTATTATAGCGCATCCTTTTTGTTTTTCAAAGCGTTTTTGGCATAAATTTGGTGATTCCTCCCTCAATGGGGCAACTGCTCCAATCGGGCGACGATCTGCTCATTCGCGAGCAGATTCTGCAGGAACTCCTTCCGCTGAGCTTCCGGCTCCGGCCAGCCCCGATCCCCAAACCGCTCCTCCGCCACCTCAGAGAACGCCTGATGCAGATTATTATCGTACCAGTCGATCTCCAAGTTCGCCTCGCTGCGGATCATCCGGATGATTTCATACCCTTTCCCGTCCGCAGCACGCGCCACATATACAAAAAGCTCGGGGTCTCCCACCGCGCCCGGATACACCTGGATCACGGCACAGGGTCGCCCTTGGTGCTCATCCATCCGCCGATATTCCGCGTCCTTGATATAATACGTCACAGGCGTCGCTCCTTTCCGATGGACATCCAAACAGCTACAGCTGTGCTGCAAAACCGGAGCGCTCCATTTGCGCCCGCGTTTCCGCCGTGCCCAGCCGGTAAATTTCACGATACAACGCGTTCAGATAACTTTCGTAGCTGCGGTTGACCTCGTCTTCCGGCGTATCCGGCCAAGGATAGGTAAAAGCCATAACCCCGTTCTCCTCCTTCTCCCCTAAATGCTCGAGCATATGACTCAGGTGATCCGCCTCCTCCCGGGTGGCTTGAATCTCCCACTCGTACGCTGCAGCGCCGGGATCCTCAAGGAGCGATCGCCCTTGAACCGAAACGTAATAAGTCCTTTTTTCCATGGTTAACCCTCCTTCTTATGCCTTGCTTCACCTCGCGCTATACTGCCTCCACGCCATAGTTTTCCATAATGGACAGACATTTTATGCCCTCGTTCGGCATAATTTGTTAATACTTTTCACCCGGTCGGCAAGCGGGGACTGTAAAGCAATGCGGAGAGGAGATAGCAAAAATGTGCGGAATAACCGGCTTTATCGAATGGAACCGGGACTTGACGAAAGAATCGGATCTGGTGTTATCCATGACGTCCTGTCTGGAAAAACGGGGACCGGATGCCCAGGGAACTTGGATTTCCGGCCCGTGTGCCTTCGGACATCGTCGCCTCAGCGTCATGGACCCCGAGAACGGGGCACAGCCGATGATTATTCATGAGGAAGATGCGGTATTCACGATTGTATATAATGGGGAAATTTATAACGCACTGGAGCTGAAAGCTGAACTGCAGCGGAGAGGCCGAACGTTCCGAACCAACTGTGATACGGAGGTGTTGCTGCAATCGTATATCGAATGGGGACCGGATTGCGTCTACCGGCTGAATGGGATTTTTGCGTTTGCCATTTGGGACAGCGTTCGGGAGCATGTCTTTTTTGCCCGGGATCGCCTTGGCGTCAAACCGTTGTTCTACAGTGAAATTGACGGTACGTTGATCTTCGGTTCCGAGCCTAAAGCAATCTTACGCCATCCGAAGGTTGAGCCCGTCGTCGGGCCCGAAGGTCTTGCCGAAATTTTTGTCATCGGTCCAGCGAGAACGCCGGGCCATGGCGTGTACAAGGATCTAAAAGAACTGCGTCCAGGCCACGTCATGATCTTCAACCGCAATGGACAGCGCAAATACGCTTACTGGAAGCTGGGAGCCGAGCCGCATACGGACAATGTGGAGGAAACGGCCGCAACGATTCGCCAGCTGCTGCAGGACACGATGGAGCGCCAGCTCATTTCCGACGTGCCGGTGTGCACCTTGCTGTCCGGCGGTCTGGACTCCAGCGCATTAACCGCACTGGCCGTCGATTATTACAAGCGGACCGGCCAAGGTCAAGTTAACACGTATTCGATCGATTATGTCGACAACGACAAGCATTTCCAAGCCCACAGCTATCAGCCTGGTGCGGACGGCCCGTGGATCCAGCGGATGGTCGAGGAACTGCAGACCGCCCATCACGCAATCAAGTTCGATACGCCTGAACTGGTTGCGGCGCTGCCCGACTCGACGATTGCCCGCGATTTGCCAGGCATGGCAGATGTGGACGCCTCATTGTTGCTTTTTTGCCGGGAGATCAAAAAAGGAGCCACCGTCGCCATCTCCGGCGAAGCCGCAGACGAAGTCTTTGGCGGTTATCCATGGTTCCACCGCGAGGAGCTCCTCAATTCAGGAACGTTTCCGTGGTCGGTGGCAACCGGGCTGCGCGCAGATCTGTTGTCACCGGAAATCCGCGAGTGGATCAAACCGGAACAATACATCGCCGATCGTTACAGCGAAGCGGTCGCAGAGACACCGAAGCTGGAAGGGGAAAAAGGTGAGCGGGCTCGGATGCGCGTCATGTCGTACCTGAACATCACCCGGTTCATGCCAACGCTGCTGGACCGCAAAGATCGCATGAGTATGGCGGCAGGATTGGAGGTCCGCGTGCCTTATTGCGATCACCGTCTGGTGCAGTACGTCTGGAACATCCCATGGGAGATCAAAACGACCGGGAACCGGGAGAAAGGGATTTTGCGCAAAGCGCTGGAAGGCATTCTGCCTGAAGACGTTCTCTACCGCAAAAAAAGCCCGTATCCCAAAACGCATAATCCGAACTACCTGACGGCTGTCCGCGATCAAATGCTGAAGATTCTCGACGACCCGACCTCGCCGATCTTGCCGCTGATTAATGCGGACAAAATTCGCGCCATCGCCGCGTCCAAGGAATCGTCCTCTAACCTGCCTTGGTTCGGCCAGCTGATGAGCGGGCCGCAGCTGTTTGCGTATCTGTCGCAGGTGAACTTCTGGCTGAGAACATATAACGTGAAAATTCGTTAATTGAAGCGCAAGAAGCAAGCCGGGAACCTTACCCAGGTCCCTGACTTGCTTTTTTTGATGTCGCTTATAGTGGGTTGCGAAAAAATAACTGGAAAACCTGCCGTTAATTTTACTGGTTCGGGTGCTTTAACAGGCATTAACGGTATTTCCTGACGTTAATTTCGGGCATTTGGGCCGTTTCCGGCCTTTAGGGCAAAATTAACTGTAGGTTTTACCGTTAATTGGTGCAACGAGCCAAAAAGTCGAAAATTAACAGGAGGATTTACCGTTAATTTCCCGCAAGCAAGCGGCTATGCGCCAAGCCGCACGGGCTGCACGGGCTGCACGGCCTCCTCGGGCCTCACGTGCTGCCCGGTCACACGGCCCTCGCCTACTTCCCCGCAGCCGCCCCGCTCAGCTTGTCCGCCAACGCCCGCAGCGCCGCGCCGCGATGGCTGACGGCCTGCTTCTCCTCCAGCGTCAGCTCGGCCATGGTCTTCTCGTACGCCGGCAGATAAAACAGCGGGTCATACCCAAACCCGCCGCCGCCCGCCGGCTCGGAGGTGATCCAGCCTTCGACTTCGCCGGAGGCTTCGATAAACTGCCCATTGGCCGGGTCGTACAAGGCCAGGTGGCAGACAAACCGCGCCGTGCTCAGCAGCGGCTGCTCCGTATCCTCGCCCAGCCGCCGCTTCTCGAGCTCGGCGAGCAGCTTCTCGTTGTTGTCCTCGTCGCTGGCACCTTCCCCGGCATATCGGGCCGAATAAACGCCCGGCGCACCGTCCAATTGGTCGACGCAAAGGCCCGAATCGTCGGCCAGCACAGGGCGGCCTAGCGCGTCGCCGACCGTTTTGGCCTTCTTACGGGCGTTCTCGGCGAACGTCGTCCCGTCTTCCACCACCTCCGGGGCATCCGGGTAATCGGCCAAGCTCCGAACCTCTTTGCCCAGCGGCGCCAAGGCATGCGCGAATTCCCGCACCTTCCCGGCATTACGGGTCGCCACGATAATCTCCGTTCCTTCGATCATGCTTACACCACCGATCGGGACTGCCCGCTTCCGATCAGCAGCGCAATCGGCCCGAGCGCCTCACGCTGCTGCTCGATCATCTCCCGAATCCCTTTCTCGGCGAGCTCCAGCATATGATCCAACTCCGCCCGGGAGAACGGGTTCTCTTCCCCGGTACCTTGAACCTCAACAAACTGGCCGTTGCCGGTCATCACCACGTTCATGTCGACCTTCGCTTTGGAATCCTCCTCATAGTTGAGATCCAACAACGTGTCCTCCCCAACGATCCCTACGCTGACGGATGCGAGAAAGTCCGTGATCGGAAACTTCGGCAGCGCGTGCTTCTGAGCGATCTTGTGCATCGCCAGTGCCAACGCCACGAACGCCCCGGTAATCGACGTGGTCCGCGTTCCGCCATCTGCCTGCAGTACGTCGCAATCGATCGTGATAGAGCGCTCACCCAGCGCCTGCAGATCCACGACCGAACGCAGCGCGCGGGCGATGAGCCGCTGGATTTCCATCGTACGGCCGCTCAACTTCCCGCGGGCTGATTCCCGCTGGTTCCGGGTTTGAGTTGCGCGAGGGAGCATCGAATACTCCGCCGTTACCCAGCCTTTGCCCTGCCCTTTCATAAACATCGGGACCTTCTCTTCGACCGTAGCGGTACACATCACCTTTGTATCGCCCACCTCGATGTAGACAGACCCCTCTGCGTATTTATTAACATTGACGGTTAAATTCATCGCTCGGCGCTCGTCCGCCTGGCGTCCGTTGCTTCTCATCTTTTACTGCCTCCTACGTGTTCTTGCTGTCAATATGCTTTCCCTATTCTACCAAAGTGTGGGCATAAAAGCACCTTTCCATTCGGCCAAAAAAAGAACCCTGCACCTAGCAGGGTCCGGTTTGCCTCTTAGGGCGCGCCGCGAACAACATAGTTACAGCGGGATTTCGTTAATCGTTTCCGGCCGTATCACCGGTTCGCTGTAGGTCTGGTTATCCAGGCCGACAACTTCCTTCTGTCCGTTGAGCCAAATGCGCACCTTGCTGTCGTCCCGGTTCTCCGTCACCGTCAGCACCAGTGATTGCAGCATTTGTGCTGGCAGTTTCTCCCCGGCTTCAAACATATCGTCCTTCAGCGCAACGGTCACAATGCCGTCCTTCGAGACCTCGACACTTTCCAGCTTCGTGTTATCGGTCACGACCCGCTCCAGGCCGTCTCCTTGTTGCGGCCCTTTGAGCAGCTCGCCGAGCGCGGATTTCACGCGATCGCCGTCGGCCGGGACAAATCGCGTCACCGGGACGAAGTATTGGACCCCCTCTGGCGTTGCTGCGGAGAAGTATACAATGACCGGGCTCAGTTGGGATAAGCCGGATTCTGCTTTAATTTCGAGATTAATCCCAAAATTACGGCTAAGCGGCCGATCCAGCGGCGTACCGTTCACCGGCATTTCGTTTAACTTCTGCCCGTCCACCCATAGCTGAACCTTCTCCACATCCGGCGTTCCGGTTAACGTCCAGGTCAACGCTTCAAGAATTTTGCGCTCATCGGCGGCTTCATAGCCCGTAAATGCTTGGTTAAACTCGACGACAGCCAGCTTCTCATCTTTTTTAACAGTTACAGCCTTCACTTCACTGCCCGCCGGAAGAATGCCGCTAAAACCAACCGGGAGGAGGCTCGCATACTTGCCGTCCTTCACCAGCATCTCCAGCATCCGGTTCAGCTTCAGCGAAGCCTCGCCATCAGGCAAGTGCAAGGCGACCGGGGCCAGCAAGCCATGCTCGTTCACCAAGTAAACTGTAGAGAGTGCTTCCTCCTGGGCAAAGCTTGTCTGCTCCGCGGCATCCAGACCTTCCAACATTTGCGTTTCAATATCGGTAGGCGGAGGATCGATTTGAGCGGAGCTTCCCCCAAACATACCGCAGCCCGACAGCAGCAGCGGAAGCGTAATTGCCCCGGCGGCAGCCGTATTTCGTAATCGGCGGTTCCATTTCATTTTTGCTCGTGCCTCCCTAAGTTTTTCATTTGGCTAAGGTTTGTATTACTATATATACGAGCCTTGTCCCGAAACATAACTATATTTTTCCGGGATCTGGACAAACTTCTTCATATCTTGTCAATCCAACTATTAATGACGAGGAGGAGAGTGTATGGGGATGGAACAACCAAAGGCCAAAGCGCCTTACAGTCTGAACAGCAAAAAGGTCGCTGATGCCACCAAGGAGTGGCTGCACAAGCGCGGCGTGACGACGGAGCAAATCGCAGAACTCGTAATGTTTTTGCAGCAAAAATACTACCCGAACCTGACGATGGAAGAGTGCATACATAACGTGGAGCAGGTGCTGACCAAACGCGAGGTGCAAAATGCGGTGCTGACCGGCATCCAGCTCGATATTTTGGCAGAGCAGGGGATGCTGATCCCTGAACTGCAGGACATGATTGCCAATGACGAAGGGTTGTACGGTGTGGATGAAATCCTGGCCTTCTCGATCGTAAACGTGTATGGAAGCATCGGCTTCACCAACTACGGTTATGTCGATAAGCTGAAACCGGGTATTTTGGAACGGCTGAATGACAAGACGCTGGGTCCGTGCAATACGTTCTTGGATGACATTGTCGGCGCCATTGCAGCCTCGGCCAGCAGCCGGATCGCCCATCGCAAACAAGCGGAACGGGAAAAAGAACGCGGTGAGGAATCCCTCGACTCCGAGCGGTAATCTCCATCAGTGCAACGCAAAGAAGGACGGCAAATCAAATGCCGCCCTTCTTTTTGCATTATTGGACTATTCCACCGGAGCATACCGGATAACCTCGTCTGTACCTTCTCCGTTCGTCTGCTCTTCAGCCCGCCCTTGCCGGACCAACTCAACTAGATGGGCCAGCGTTTCTGACATGGCAAAGCGCATTTGGTGGATGCTAAGCTCCGTGCCAAATAAGGCGGCGCAAACGTCGAAAGCCGTTTGCGGCCGCTCCTGCAGCAACCGTTCGATGCGCAGGAGCCGCTCGCCGTGATGCTCAAGCAACAGCCGCACACGCTCCGCAAAATAATCAAACGGATTGCGGTGTCCCGGATATGCGGTTGCCACCTCGTAAGCGCTCAGCTTCTCCAGCGAATCCAGGAACGATTGCAGCGGCTGCGGATCACTGCCGGGCAAGAAGCTGACGTTGGGGGAGATTTGCGGCAGCACCGCATCCCCGCAGAACATCAGTTGGTGTTCGGCACTATAAAAGGACAGGTGCCCCGGGGCATGTCCGGCCGTTTCAATCGGCAGCCAGGCTCGTCCACCCATCCGGATCGGCTCTCCCTCCCGGAGAAAGGTTACTTCGGGAGCCGGCGTGACCTGAGCGAAAAAGCCCTGCAGATGCCCGGGCAGCTGGCTGTACCACGATTCCGGCATCCCGTGCCGCCGGTACAAATCGGGCAGCGCTTTGTGCATCCGGCTGTCCGGCCCCCACATCAGCCGCGTCTCTTTATAAGCCCGCGGCGACATCAATACGGCCGCTCCGGTGACCTCCTGCATATATCCCGCCAGGCCATAATGATCGGGGTGGTGGTGGGTCAAGACGATTTGCCTAATGTCGCGCGGCGATATCCTGAGATCCTGCCAAGCTGCCCGCCACTCTTCGATCGTCTCCTCCGTTCGCGGCCCTGGATCGATGATGGTAATCCCCTCTTCTCCCTTCAGCACATAGCTGTTCACCCTGCGCAGGGGAGGGGCCATCGAGATCGGAACACGGGCCACGAGCTCCCGGTCCCAGAGCTGAATTTCCGGCAATAATGTCATGGCCGCACCCCCACCAAAATCATGCGCCGAGACGTCTTCGGATCGTAAAGCTCTTCATCATAATCCCCATGAACGTTCTGCAAGGTTAAACCGGCCTCCTTCAGCATCCGCCGAAAATCATCCAATTCGTACAGCTTAATCCGCTCCATATAATGCCTTGGTTCTCCGCCAGGGGCGGTAATTTCGATGTCCTTGATGACATACCCATCTTCAATCCGCCGCCGTTCTACGATCTGCTGCCCCGCGTCCTCCCGTACCGAATACGGAACAAGATGGGCGGCAACATAAGCGGGATTAAGAAAATCGAGAAGGAAACGGCCCCCTGACTTCAGTACGCGGGCCGCTTCCCGCAGCACCTTGATCTGCTCCTCGTCCTTTTTAAAATAACCAAATGAAGTAAATAAGTTCACCACCGCCTCAAACTCCCCGCTTTGAAGCGGCAACTCGCGCATATCAGCCCGGTGCCAGGTGATCCGACCCTCGGGGTCGAGGCGTCTCGCCTCGCGCAGCAACACCTCTGACAAATCCACGCCGGTCACCTTGTAACCCGCTTCGGCCAGCGCCAGCGAATGGCGGCCCATGCCGCAGCATAAATCCAACACCTTCGCACCTGGAGGAAGATGAAGCCAGCGGATCATCCGCTGAACTTCGTGTTTCGCACCTTGCGCATCGCGGTGCTTATATACCAGCAAATAATCTTCCCCGAAACTAAGCTCATACCACTCCGCCATCTTCCCCTGCCTCCATACGATCCGTCCCAATTGGATATGTACTCAAATGCATCCGTGTATCCTCATTGTACCGTCAGACTTCCGGAAACACAAAGCGATCTTGAAGTGTTCAAACCGAAATACCAAAAACCGCCGAAGCAGAGCTTCGGCGGTTCAGAATGGCTGCTGCTTCAGCCGAATTACTCGGCAGCGGCTGCATCCGTAAATGTATTGGTGATTTTCGCTTTGCTGCGAACGTCCTCCAGCCACGCTCCCGACATGCTGGAAACCTGTTGGGAGATAAGGCTCTTGCGGATCTCATCCTTCTTCTCCTCCAGCGTTGCCGTGTGGGCTTCCTTCTTGTCGGTGACTTTAATGACCTGATAACCTTCGCTCGTCTTAACAGGCTCGCTAATCTCGCCTTTCGCCAGCTTGAAGGCGGCTTCTTCCACCGCTTCTTCCATTTCGCCGCGGGCGAAGAAATCGGTGTCTCCTCCTTGATCCTTCGTAGCTGTATCCAGCGATTTGCTCTTGGCCAGCTCTGCAAAATCGGCGCCTTCCTTCAACTGCTTCACGATATCCTTCGCTTCCTCTTCAGTTGCGACCAAAATGACGGAAGTCCGAACTTGCTCCGGTGTATTAAAGGAATCCTTGTAGGTTTCAAACGTTTCCTTAACCTGCTCGTCGGTAACATTGATCTGCGGTTCCAGCAGCTTCGTCAGCTTCAGCTCCATTTCGACCTGCTTGAGCAAATCATCCATGGTCATCCCGTACTGCTCCAAAGCTTGATTCAGCGCTTCTTCCGAACCAAACTGGGTTTTGTAGGTTTCGATTTCGGCGTCGACATCGGCATCCGTGATCGTGATATTGTTCTTAGCAGCCTCTTGGTTCACAAGCTCCTGGTTGATGAGGTTTGTCAGCGCTTGTTCTCCGCCATTGGCAGCCAGTTCTTCATAGAGCCGGTCCTTCGTAATTTCCACACCGTTAACCGTAGCGACGGCCTCTGCCTTATTCGTGGCAAACGGCGGTTTGATCAGTACAACGACCAGCAAAACAGCCAGTACCAACGATACGATCTGCCATACTTTATTACTGGATGTAGGGGCTTGTACCGGTGCAGTCTCCGTCTCCCCGTTCAGGGGAACCATCACCGGCGTCAAGTCCTCATCGGTTGTGCTGCCCGTAGCCGCGACGGTTACTTCCGCTTCGTTCGCTGGAGAAGATTCCGTTTCCGTCGACGGGTCGCCCACAGCATCCGCCGGATCATTTGCCGCTTTCGCTAGCTGGTCCGTCCCGGCATCCACCGGACCGGCCTGTCCATCCTGGGCCCGCGTCTCCTCAGCGGCTCCGGTTTCGCCTCCGGTTGCCTCCAACTCTTTTTTTTCCTTTTCGTCCATATGACTTTGCGACTCCCTTCTTCATGAAGCATTCAATTTGGATTCAAAACGTGCTTTCTTGACTTTACCAGATATCCATCGAATTTACCTTAAATATTCCTAAAAAAAGCGCGTCCCTTTTAAGGTGAATTTAAGGAATCGGGAGGCTCTTGCTTTTAATTGCGTCACCCCATCATTCGTGTTCTCGGCAAAAAAGGTGTAGAATATAAAGGTAAAACTAGTTCTAGTTCGGGAGGAACATTCGACGATGGATTATCAAGCTTATTTTAATACGAACCGCGAACAACACTTAAATGAACTTGGCGAATTGCTTCGGATTCCCAGCATCTCCGCCTTGTCCGAACACAAAGGCGATGTGCAGAAGGCGGCCGAATGGATCGCCGAAGCTCTGCGCCGCGCCGGTATGGAATCGGTGGAGATTCATCCTACTGCAGGGCATCCCATCGTTTATGCCGAGCATCTGCACGCACCAGGGAAACCAACCGTTCTGGTTTACGGCCATTATGACGTACAACCGGTAGACCCGCTGAATCTGTGGGAGACGCCGCCATTTGAGCCGTCCATTCGGAACGGCAAGCTGTACGCCCGCGGAGCGACGGACGATAAAGGCCAAGTGTTTATGCATATTAAGGCCGTTGAGGCGATTTTGAAGCAGGAGAAGGAGCTTCCGGTCAACATCAAATTCTGCATCGAAGGGGAAGAGGAAGTCACCAGCCCGAACCTGCCCGCCTTCTTGGAAGCCAACCAGGACAAGCTGGCCGCTGACGTGATCCTGATCTCCGATACCGCGCTGATGGCACCGGGCAAACCGGCGATTTGCATCGGTCTGCGCGGCTTATGTGCGATGGAAGTCTCGGTGTATACCGCCAACACCGATTTGCACTCCGGTACATATGGCGGCGGTGTCCCTAACGCGCTGCACGCCCTGGTATCGTTGCTGGCTTCCCTGCATGATGAGCAAGGCCGAGTCACGGTCGAAGGCTTCTACGAAGGCGTTCACGAGCTGTCTGCGCTCGAACGCGAAGAGTTCGCCAAGCAACAATTTGACGAAGAGAAGCTCAAGCGGGATCTTGGCTTGAAGGAGCTGTTTGGCGAAGCAGGGTACTCCTTCGTCGAGCGGACCGGCGCCCGTCCAACGCTGGAACTCAACGGGGTTTACGGCGGATTCCAAGGGGAAGGGACCAAAACGGTACTGCCGAAGGAAGCCCATGCCAAAATCACCTGCCGCCTCGTTGGCGACCAGGACCCGCAAGCCACGATCGACCGCATCGAACGGCATCTGCACAAACACCTGCAGCCGGGGGCAACCTTGAAGGTCAAAGCGACCGAGAAAGCGCGGGCCTTCACCTGCAATCCGGAAGATCCGATGCTGCAAAAAGCGGCCGATGCCTACGAAGCCATTTACGGCACTCGGGCGCTGTTCACGAAGGACGGCGGTTCGATCCCGATCGTCGAGACCTTGTCCCGCGTCCTGTCGGCTCCAGCCGTCATGATGGGCTTCGGGCTGCCGGACGAAAACCTGCATGCGCCAAACGAGCATTTTAACCTGGAGAACTTTGACAAAGGGCTGCTCACGATCGTTCATTATTTGAAGTCGCTGTAACGTTAGTTTAGCCAATAACCTCCGGCATCTGATGTGAATAGGATGCTTGGAGGTTTTTTTATTTGCGGATACGCACACAAAAAAACCTTCTCTTACCCCTTCCGGGGTGAAAAAGAAGGCTTGCGGCTTTCTACGAACACGTAGTTCACCGTCAGATTTTCAGCTCCCCAAGCTTGATCAGCTCGACAACCGCCTGCGCGCGACCTTTGACATTCAACTTTTGCATGACGTTAGAAATGTGATTACGGACGGTTTTCTCACTAATAAACAGTTGCCCGGCAATGTCGCGCGTCGTTTTATCCTGCACGAGAAGCTCGAAGACCTCCCGTTCACGATGAGTCAACAGAAATTTGCTGTTACGATCGCTGCTCTTCAAAATGCGTCACCCCTCCTTGCTCGGGTTTTGTGGTTTAACAAGGTTCAGGGATACAGTCAACACATCTTATGAAGAAACAGGGTTAATGGTGCGGTGCCGTATAGAAATGGGCGGCCCGTTATTTGAAGGCCATCGCGGCCTGAACCGCTTTCAGCCAGCCTTGGTAGAGCGCTTCCCGCTTAGACTGCGGCATCGTTGGGATAAACCGGCGTTCCAGGCGTTTGCACTGCGCGACTTCGTCCAAATCGCTCCAGTAGCCGACCGCGAGACCCGCCAAAAAGGCCGCGCCCAACGCCGTCGTTTCGCCGATCGCCGGACGTTCTACGGGAACCCCAAGAATGTCGCTTTGGAACTGCATGAGAAAGCCGTTCGCAACAGCGCCGCCATCCACCTGCATGGACCGTACGGCGTATCCGGCATCCTGCTCCATCGCGCCGAGAACGTCTTTGGTCTGGTAAGCCAGCGCCTCCAGCGTCGCCCGGATAAAATGCTCCTTCGTCGTCCCCCGCGTCAGGCCAAATACCGCGCCGCGAACTTCGCTGTCCCAATACGGGCTGCCGAGACCAACGAAGGCTGGAACAACGTAGACGCCTTCCGTTGAGTCCACGCGCGAGGCGTACACCTCGCTGTCCTTGGCGTTCCGGAACATGCGCAACCCGTCGCGCAGCCACTGGATCGCCGAGCCGGACACGAAGATACTGCCCTCAAGAGCGTACTCCACCTTCCCGTTTAAGCCCCAGGCCAATGAGGTGATCAGCCCGTGCTCCGATACAACGGGGGTACTGCCGGTATTCATCAGCATAAAGCAGCCGGTTCCGTACGTCGTTTTGACCATCCCCGGCTGGAAGCAAGCTTGCCCGAACAGAGCTGCCTGCTGGTCTCCGGCCGCCCCCGCGATCGGCACCTCCTCCCCGAAGAAGTGGTACGGAACCGTCGTGCCGTATACCTCGGAGGAGGATTTCACTTCAGGCAGCATCGCCTTCGGGATGTCCAGAATCGCAAGTAGCTCGTCATCCCAGGTCAGCTCGTGGATGTTGTACATCAGCGTCCGCGAAGCGTTGGAATAGTCCGTTACATGCAAGCGGCCGCCGGACAGCTTCCAGATGAGCCAGGTATCGATGGTCCCGAACAGCAATTCGCCCTTCGCCGCCCGCTCCCGCGAGCCTTCGACATGGTCGAGGATCCACTTGACCTTGGTTCCAGAAAAATAAGGGTCGAGCAGCAGACCGGTTTTGGCCCGGAACAAAGCGTCATGACCGGCATTCCGCAGCTCCTCGCAGATCGCGGCCGTTTGCCGGGATTGCCAGACGATCGCCGGGTAAATCGGGTTGCCGCTGTCTTTTTCCCAAACGACCGTCGTTTCCCGCTGGTTCGTAATCCCGATCCCAACAATCTGCCGCGGCTTGATACCGGATTCCGATAAGCAGGAAGCAATCACCGACATGATCGAGCCCCAAATCTCATTGGGATTCTGCTCGACCCAGCCGGGTTCGGGGAAATACTGCGGGAATTCCCGCTGTGCCGAATGAACAATCTCCCCTTGCCGGTTAAACAAAATCGCCCGCGAGCTCGTTGTGCCTTGATCCAAAGCCAAGATATATTTTTCCATGGAACTCCTCCGTTTCGGTTTGATGAAATAACGCTTTCATTCTTATGTCTATCATAACCCGGCATCCTTCGTGCACGCTATCAGGTTCACGGAGAATCAGCGATAAGAAAAACGTCTATCGACGTACATTCAAAGTAGACAGACCGCGTTTAGCGGAAGTTTATCTTGCGATATCAGGATGCTAATGCCCCGAAGTTTATACTTTCTGATATCTTAAAAAAAGAACCATAGAAAATTCCATGGTTCCTTTCCGCCAATATGTTCACCGCTTCCCTCACGCTTTGGAATTCTTGGACAGCTTCTCCAAAATCGTGATCATCATCTCCAGCTCCTCTTCGCTGAGGACGGATAAATGCGTTTTCAACACTTCCCGTGACTTCTTCCGGGCTTCCGCCAGCACCTCGGCCCCCCGCTCGGTAACCGACAACAGCACCGCCCGCCGATCCTGCTCGTCATGCCGCCGCTCCACGAAACCGCTTTGGACCAGCCGATCGATCATGACCGTAATCGCGCTGGGCTTCACCTCCAGCTTCTCGGCTAAATAGCTGACATTGCAGTTGGACTTCCGGGCAATCAGCATCAGCGTATGAAATTGCGGGCCCGTCAGGCCCAGCTCCTGATGGTGCATTAATTCACTTTTCACTTTCCGAAACGAACGGGTCCATACCGATTCGATCCGATCTATGTAATGGTCGAGATCAACGGACAACCAAACCATTCCTCTCTCCGATAATAACCCTACTGTTTAGAGTGTATTATGCAGACTCCGAAAATTCAAGGAATCTGTCGCCATTTGACGGGTAACCCTACTTGAAAAGGCCGGGAAAATCGCTTATGATGAAACCGAGAAGTCAAAATAATTTTCACATTTCACAAGAATTTAATAAAAATTATTTTCGTAGCAAGTAAACAATCACATCCAACGGCTGAACTTCCTGAGGGAGGAATTTATCTATGACACCCATATTGCATGCGGTATCCAGCCACCTGGAGACGCTGTCGCCGCAGGAACGCAAGCTGGGCGAATACATTTTGGAGTCGCCGGCCACCGTCATTCATCAGGGGATCACAGAGCTGGCCAATGCGTGCGGGATTAGTCCCTCAACGGTGACAAGGTTCTGCAAGACTTTTCACTTTAAAGGCTTCCCTGATTTCAAAATGAAGCTGGCTTCCGAGCTGGCCCACAAGCCTGCGGAGAACCACTACCAGGACATCATCGCCGGCAACGACCTGCAAAAAATCGTCGAAGCGATGGAAGCCAACCATCTCGCCTCGATTACCGACACCACCCGGCTGCTGGACATGAACCAGCTGTCCCGGGCCGTTGAGGCGTTATGCCGCGCCAAGCGCATCGATCTGTACGGTGTGGCGACTTCCTCGATTGTCGCCCAAGACTTTTACCAGAAGCTGGTGCGTATTGGCAAGAACTGCACCGCCTTCGCTGACTCGCATATGCAGATCACTTCCGCTTCCTCGCTCGGCGAAGGCGACGTGGCGCTGGCGATCTCCTATTCAGGCGAAACGCCGGAAACGATCGACGCCCTGCGCTGCGCCAAAGACAGCGGCGCAACCACGTTGTCGCTCACGCAGTACAGCAGCAACTCCCTGGCTTCGCTCGCGGATATCGCTTTATTCTCATCCTCGTTAGAGGAAGGCATGCGCCGGGGCGATATGGCCTCGCGTATTGCGCAGCTGCACGTCATCGATATTTTGTTTACGGGGATGGTCAGCTTGGAATTCCAGGATTTCATTCCGAAGCTCGAAAGCTCGTATCAGAATGTTCAAATTTATCGTAAAACCCAAGGAGGGCAACACGAATGCTGAATATTATCAAAACCAACAGCGAGCAGCAATTTAATGAAACCGGAGCAGGCATCATCGCCAGCCTCCTGCAATCTAACCCGCGGGCGATTTTGGGCCTGGCTACCGGCAGCACACCGGTCGGGGTGTATGAGAAGCTGATCGAGCTGTACAAGAAAGGCAGCGTTAGCTTTAAGCAAGCGAGCAGCTACAATCTGGATGAATACATCGGATTGCCGGCGGACCATCCAGAGAGCTATCGCCGATTCATGGACGAGAAGCTGTTTAATCATATCGATATTTTGCCAGAAAATACGCATGTACCTGAGGGAAATGCTCCGGATCCTGAGCAAGCGGCCAAGGACTACGCAAAACTGCTGGATCAAGCGGGTCAAATCGACTTGCAGCTGCTGGGCCTTGGACATAACGGCCATATCGGGTTTAACGAGCCTGCCGATGAGCTGACGGGGCCGCCGCATGTCGTGAAGCTGCAAGAGCGGACACGGCTGGCCAATGCGCGCTTCTTCAATTCCATTGACGAGGTGCCAACTCACGCGCTCACGATGGGGATCGGTTCGATCCTGCAGGCTAAGCAAATCCTGCTGATGGCCAAAGGCGAAGACAAAGCCGAAATCATCGCCAAAGCGTTAAAGGGGCCAATCACGACCCAATGTCCGGCTTCGCTGCTGCAAACCCACCCGAATGTGGTTGTCGTCGTTGACCAGGCTGCGGGGAGATTCCTGTGATGAGCGGCGCCGGACGTACCTTCAACCTCATTCATGCCGAAGTTGTCACCCCGCGCGGAACGTTCCGCGACGGCGCGGTTGCGGTGAAAGACGGCGTCATCACTTACGTCGGCACGACCGCCGGATTACCTGAAGCTCACGCTGCAGGCGTCGAGACGATTGATGCGAAAGGCAGCTATGTGCTGCCCGGCTTTATCGACGTGCACGTGCACGGCGGCATGCTGAAGGATTTCTCGCAGCCAAGCAAGCAAGGTCTGGACGCCATTACGAAGCTTCATTGCAGTCAGGGAACGACTTCGATGCTGGCGACAACGATGACCCTTCCGAAGGCGATGATCGACAACGTGCTGGCCGAAGTCCATCAATATATGGCTGGCGAGATGCCTTATGCCCAATTGGTTGGCGTTCATCTGGAAGGGCCGTTTATCAGCCCGAAATGGCCGGGCGCCCAAAATCCTGAGCACATCGTCCCGCCGAACCGCGAATGGATCGAAGGTTGGGAACAACAGTATCCGGGGTTAATTAAGCAGGTTACGTTTGCGCCTGAACGGGACGGGGCGCATGAGCTGATCCGCTATTTACGGAAGCAGGGAATCGTAGCGGCTGCCGGTCATACCGATGCCACTTACGAAGAAATCATGGCCGCTTACGAGGTTGGCTTAAACCACTCCGTGCATATGTTTAACGCCATGACGCCGCTGCATCACCGCAAACCGGGCACCGCCGGGGCAATCCTGAGCACGCCGGGCATTAGCGCAGAAATCATCGCCGACGGCATTCACGTCCATCCTGCAGCAATCCGGCTGTTGGCCAGCGTGAAGACCGGCAGCAACCTGCTCCTGATCACCGATGCTATGTCGGCTGCAGGGCTCGGTGACGGGGACTACATGCTTGGCGACCTGCCGGTTGTCGTGAAGAATAACGTCTGCACGCTGCGCGACAGCGAAGGAACGTTAGCCGGAAGCACGTTGACGATGATCCGCGGTTTCCGCTATCTCGTACGCGAGGTGGGATTGTCGATCGAACGCGCGTCGGAAGCCGCCAGCGCCAATCCGGCGAAGCTGATCCGCATCGACCATTTAACCGGCTCGATCGAAACCGGCAAACAAGCAGATCTGCTGCTGGTCGACCGCGATTTGGAATTGCAGCGGGTGTGGGTCAAAGGACGTGCATTCCAAGATAACGAATAATCAAAACCATCCAATCACAAGATAAAGCGCGAGACGCAGGAAGGATTTCTTCCCGCTTCTCGCTCTTTTTGGTTCTCGCTATAAACCGCCGTTAGCGGGTTGTCCCTCCGGTGAAACCGGCATTCATGTCACGTGCACCTGTTCCTGTCCCATTGCCCATGCCGGCATTAGGTCTTGTCGGCGCATAACCATTTGGCCCGGTCATCGTCCCTGCACGACCGGGGAATACACGGTTAATCAGCGTTTCGAAATCGCTGATGAAGTTGTTCAGTGTTCCGCCGCCCCGAGACTCTGTAGCATATTGGCCAATGGTGGATACAAAATCGGAATCGTTAGATACGTAGACGTTGCGGATATGCGGTGCCGCTTGCTTAACCGCTGCTTCGATCCGGTTTTTGAGATCCTGGGATACGTTGCTCGTTCCAGCTCCCAAGGCTCCGTTCCCGGTAGTGAAGCCCGAAGGGGTGTTCGTCGTCCCACGAGTACCTCCAGGATACATCGACCCGAAACGGTTGCCGGTTGTGCCGGTGCCCAACATCGAGCCGTTGTTACTGCGATTGACGTTGTTCCCCGTTCCGAACAAACCGCGTCCGAGGTCAAAGAGCCCGCCCAGTCCGGCACGGTCGTTGCCGCGAGCCAAACCGTTGTCTGCGGCGCCGCGGGTTCCATAGTCCGCACCGTAAGGGCCGCCGACATTGGTCGTACCAAGGCCAACTCCATTGGGACGTTGCACCCCGTAAGCGCTAGTGCGGCCTGTCGTATTCGTGCCGTGGAGTGTGACACCTACATATGCATCACGGTCGGTAACAACGACATGTGCGGTTTGAACGTCGCCAAGCTGTGCCACCTTGTTGCTAAGCGCAGGGCTGTAACGCAGGGAACGGATACGCATATCCTGTCCGCTGCCGGCGCTGCGGGAGAACAGACGGTTGCTGGGGTTTAAAGAATTGACATCATAATTTCGGTTATTGCCCCGTAAGCTTTGCGTGCGCACATTATTGTCGCCCTTCCCGTCACCACAACCTGCCATTAAAGCCATCCCGGCAAGCAACGCTGCGGATAACGATAAGTTAACGACTTTCGCTCCTCGCATGTAGTCAACCTCCATCCGTAAGAAGTAATGTATGAAACAGGACTTATCATGCGCCAAATCCCGTTGTCGTCATACAGGTAAACATAACCGAGCGACCCACCAGCCTCCTATGCTTCAGCGGGCTTGTATCGTGGGAAATCCACCCACACGTCCAATTCAGATTACGCGTACACTAAATCTGAGACGCTGAATAACCTCAAGGGGTGCTGGCCCATGAAAGTGCTGTTTACGTTTTATGTTCCGAGCGGCGGGGTCGAAACCTTAAACCGCCTGCGCTGCGATGCGCTAAAAAGACGGAACATTGAAGGCCATATTATGTATTTGCGTCCCGGTTCCGGGCTCATCAACACGCAGCAGGCGAACATTCCCGTGATGGTGGATCCAAGCGATGCCGAACTCGCTCAACGTTTGCCGCAATATGATGCCGTTATCGCAACCTCGGATTACTGGATGCCCGGACGGCTGCGCCGGCTTGGGTTTCACAAACCGATTATTTTTGAAATTCAAGGCTTGGGAACGCGGGAACAAGCAGAGCAGACGCTTCGGGAAGGCAAGGAGGAAATCCTGCGAAACTGCCAGGCTTCGCTGATGCCTCCAACCCCCCATTTGATTGAGCTGGCCTCCACCTACTACCCCACATTGCCCAAGTTCGTATTGATGAATCCGTTGGATACCCGGCATTTCCGTCACATTGCGCAACCGAAGTATCCGGTGCCCATCATCGCTTGGGTCGGACGGCTGGAGCCCAACAAAAATTGGGAGTTGTTCCTGAAAATCGCTTCCGCCCTACACCGCCAACGTCCACAGATGGAAATTTGGATGTTCCTTGATTATCAGCTCCCGTCCGAGGAGACGAAAAACCGGTTTTGGCAGTATGTTAAACGCTTGGGGCTAGAGCCTAAACTCAAATTGTATCCAAATACCCCTAACCGGGAGATGCCCTATTATCTATCCCGCGTCGGCGATTCAGGCGGACTGATGATCTCCACATCTACCCTGGAGGGCTTCGGCTATGCCGTTGCCGAGGCCTTAGCTTGCCGTTGTCCCGTGCTTACCACCGATTCCGATGGCGTACGTCTTTTTATCAAGCATAATGAAACGGGAAAGTTCTTCGCGTACCCGCAAGTGGGCCAAGCGGTTGCCAGAGCGTTGGAGCTGATGGACCATCACGGGCAGCGGGAGAAGATCCGCAGCATGGGGGAACAGCATATCCACCAGTGGCTGTCGCCGCAGCAGTATGCTGATTCGTTCCGCCAAATGCTGCAAAGCTTAGGAGTAAAATAAAGAAGCGAATGAAAGAACCTCCAGTGATCTGGAGGTTCTTTTGTCGGCAATTTTTCTGCAAAATGCCCATATACTATTGGGGAACCGCCTATGAGGTAGACGCCGTTTCCAAAGCCAACTTCAGCTTCTTCTCATTTTCAAGGAGGCCCGGATCCTCGGGCAAATAGCGAAGCGCCTCCCGGTTATGCTCATAAGCCTGACGTAAATGGCCGAGCTGCGCATAACACAAACATAACCGGCTATGCGGCAACCATGTCCGGGACGCTGAATGAACGATCGCTGTCCAACTGCCAACATTGGCATTCTGTATCGCCTGACCGTACCAATAGATTGCCATCGCCCATTCTTGCCGATCCTCCATGCAGTTGCCGATAGCACAGCAAATTTCCGAACTTGGAATATGAAATTGGAGGGATCGCAGCAGCGTCTCCAGTTTTTGTCGCTCGCGTCCCAAAAAACCATAGCAATCCGCTAAACGGGCGCAAGCTAGAATCAGATCATCCCGGTTTGCCTTCGGATCGAGGAGGAACTCCGCAAAATGCGGTACGGCTTCCTCATATCGACCGGCATCTGCCAGCTCGCATGCAAAGTGGAAACGCAGGCGTCCTTGCAGTACGCCGCCGGAAGCCAAATGATGCTCGATGATCTTTAGATTCCGTCCGGAATGGCTCCCGGTTCCGCGATGGGTCACAGCAATATCCGTCAGCAGCTGTTTCCCGTCCGCGACATCCAGGTATTCGTGTACGATGCCAATCCAGCGGTAATTCCGGCTCCGTTTGACCAATCGGTTCCGCCGAGTGAAGGCCAGCGGTGCTCCGGTCTGCTCCTCCTCGTGGAGCACATAATTCATCAGGACCGCGTCGATGTCAGAACTCAATTCTTGCTTTAACCGAAGGAGCTTGGCGCGGTTGGGTTCGGTGAATACATCGTCAGCATCCATCCAGAGAATGTATTCACAGGTTGCCAAAGAAAAACTGAAATTCCGCGCGGCCGCAAAATCCTCCCGCCAGGCGAACTCGTACACCTTGGCCCCGAATTCCGCGGCCACCTCCTTCGTGCGGTCGGTTGATCCCGTATCCACGATCACGATTTCGTCCGCCAAATCCGCGACGGACTTTAGACATACAGGCAAACGGGCTTCTTCATTTTTGACAATCATACATAAACTTATCGTGATCAGTTCAGGAACCCTCCCTCCCGCAGCAGCTCAGCCACTTCGGCTTTATCAAGCAAAGACGCATTGGAATTGTATTCAGAGAACAGTTCGCGAGGCAAGCTGGAATAATGGGCAATGAGCTCCTTGGAGCTGGGAGGAAGAATGACGTAATATTGATCGCTATATTTGAGGGTATAGGGAGCTTCGTACCGAGAGACCAGCACCTCATGCAGCTTCTCTCCAGGCCGAATGCCGATTTCCTGCACCGGGACGTGATGTCCGACATAATGCTCCGCAAGCACCTCAGCAATATCGATGATGCGGCAGGCCTTCATTTTCATCACGAACGTTTCGCCCCCGATGGCTGTCGTGGCTGCTTTAAGCAGAAGATCGATCGCCTGGGATAAGGTCAGGAAGAAGCGCGTCATCTCCCGGGCGGTAATCGTTAAGTCTTTCCCGTCCCGCAGCTGGTTGATGAACAGTGGAACCACGCTGCCGTTCGTCCCAAGCACGTTCCCCCCGCGGATACAAGTGAACCGGGTATGCTCGCTTAAATCGTTCGCACGAATCATCAGCTTCTCCCCGATCGCTTTGGTCATCCCGTACGTATTTGTCGGATCCACCGCTTTGTCGGTGGACACGTCGATCACCTTGATGACCTTATTCGCGATGCTCGCCTGAATGATGTTTTCCGTTCCGAGCACATTGGTCTTGAGCGCTTCTTCCGGCTGGAATTCGCAAACCGGCACATGTTTTAAAGCTGCCAGATGGAAGACATAATCCACTCCCTTACTCGCCGCTTCCACCGCCGCGTAATCACGGACATCACCGATCAGATACCGCATTGAGGCGTGCCCGCTAAATTCCCGCTGCATTAAGACCTGAGCGTATTCGTTTCTCGAGAAAATGCGGATTTCCCGCGGTCCCTCTTGCAGCAGTCTCCTTGTCAGCCTTTTCCCCCAGGATCCGGTCCCCCCGGTAATTAACACGGTCTTGTCTCTGAACATCTATATACCTTCCTTTCGTAACTAGATTCATCGGGAAATTCCGTTTTGAGCGGATCCTGATTTTCCGCCCCCCAGCGTAACGATCCGCGCTTTGCCTTGTATACCGGCGGCCGCATTTCGCGTATCGAATACAAATGGCGCGTGCTTCACGACATCCTCCAGCGGCAATCCGCGGTGACGGACGGCGATCACCACGCCGTCCGAGGAGGCTAAGCGCTCCGCTGTCAACTCCACCGAATACAGCTTGATTCCGCTGATCTCCACTTCTGGAATCAACGGATCGTGATAATCGACTATTGCACCAGCGGCCATGAGCAGCCGAATCAGCTCAAGCACGCTCGATTCGCGGATATCGGCGACATCCTCTTTAAACGTAATTCCGAGCACCAAAATCCGCTTACCGGCAAGAGAGCTACCGTTCAATTCTTCCTGCAGCCTGGACACGATGTACCCTGGCATGTCGCGGTTAATCCGCGAGCTGATCTCGATAAATGAGCTTTCCATCCCTAACTGCTGTGCTTTCCATTGCAGATAGATCGGATCCACCGGGATGCAATGTCCGCCTACGCCGGGGCCGGGATAAAACGCCTTAAAGCCAAACGGCTTGGAAGAGGCCGCCTCCACCACTTCCCAAACGTTGATTCCCATTTGATCGCAGAGCAAAGCAAACTCATTGATGAAAGAAATGTTCACGAAACGAAAGGTGTTTTCCAGCAGTTTCGCCATCTCAGCCGTTTCCGTCGAGGATACCCGCACCACGGTGCGAAAGCCCGCACGATAAAGCTCCTCCATCCGATCCGCGCAAGCAGCGGTAATCCCGCTGACGATCTTAGGAATATCTCTCAGGGAGTAACGGCGGCTTCCGGGATTCACCCGTTCCGGTGAAAAGCCCACAAAAAACTCCGTCCCCAGGTGTAGACCGCTTTTTTGCAACAGCGGCAAAATCACTTCCCGGGTGGTTCCGGGGTAAGTAGAGCTTTCCAATGCGACCAACTGCCCGGGCTTAAGATGCTTCCCGATGTTTTCTGCGGCATCGACCAGATAGGTCAAGTCCGGCACATGCTGTTCCGTCAACGGAGTCGGCACGCAAATAATGATTGCTTCTGCGCTTGCGATCTCGGCGAAGTCCGGAGATACCGTCAATTGCTGCGCATAGGTATATCGTTTGATTTTCTCATCGGGAACGTCAGCGATGTAACTTCGTCCCTGTTGCAAAAGCTGTAATTTCTTTTCGTCCTTGTCGATGCCGATGACGCGAAAACCCTGGTCTAGATACGTTTCGGCCAAAGGAAGACCAACATATCCCATACCGACGATGGCAATGATTCGTGACAACATCCATCTCCCCTTTCGCTTGAAGTTTGACCGTAAGGACGTGCCTCGCGCTCACTTTCGTGTATTTTTAACCGACGATGGAACGGATCATTTGAAGGAGCTGCAGAGTACGAACGGAGGTCGTATGTTTCTCCCGGACGAACTCATACCCTTGACCGCTGATCTTCGCCCGCAGCGATTCGTTGCTTGGATGCAAATAGAAATGAATTTTGGCGAGAAAATCCCGCTCCGACACGGCCACATAATGTACGCCGGACCTGAACCCAAGCGCGCGTAGATCAGCGTTCTCGGGAGCGAGCAGCAGCGTGTTGCAAGCGAGTACCTCAAAATATTTGCGAAGCGGATAATGGAATTTGGAATCGCAAGTCAGGAAGATCTTGGATCGGTTCACTTCAAGCGCAAAGCCTCGCGCTACAAGCGCCTGGGCATCGGATTCGAAGTCCATATAGCCGGGATGGCTGTGACATACAAAGCCGGGATATCCGGTCAAAGCCGTTTTCATCTTATGGCGCAACGGGTATACCTTCGGGTTAGTTGCCCCCATAAGCAGAACGTTGATGTTTTTCCGGCGTCGATAATCCCTGAACACGGTAGGTTCTACAAAATGGGGCAGCCAATAAAGACGGCCCTTGAACTCGGGATACCGCTCCCGGAACGCTTGCCGATACATCACAAAGATGGTGGCAGAGGGGTAACGCCGCAGGAACTCTCGTCGCTGCTCGACTTTGGCATGCAGATCATGCATGATCATGCCCCAAGGTAACTTCAAATGTTCCAGCCCCTCAACTGGAGGGCAATAAGAGGCATGAAACCGATCGTTAAACAGAACAAAATCGGGCTGAAAGGGAGCTCGCCGGAGAATGGCCCGTACCTCTCCGCCCTGATGATCCAAGGCCAAATCGGCATATTTTCGCAGTTCCAACTGCATGTAGTGAAAATTCCGTTCCAAATATCGACTGAAATCCTTCGTTACGAACAAAATCTTTAGCCGCTTCATTCCTTCAAATCCTTTTCTATCGGAGCTTATATCCTTCGTTTAGCAGAAAACCTGCCCGGGTCACCCCGAGGCAGGCTTTCTGGGTACAACCTAACCCTGTTGGGCAATGCCTACAAATGATTCTGGACCGTTTCGGACTGCCGTTGTTGCTCCAGAGATAAAGGACGTATAAACGGTTTCCGGAGCAGCCGGAGCCTGAAGGTCGGCGGCTACGAAAGACGTGACTTCTGTGGAAGCGGCGCTGCTAACGCCGCCGTCGAGGGTAAAGATGACATTGGCTGGAACGTACGTTGCACCGCGAACGATCTCAATCGTAAACGTATCGCCGACGTCTCCCAGAATTCCGATAGTACCCGACAGCAAAACAATCGGATTCGGAACGTTCTGCGTTTGCAGGCCGATAATCCCGAACAATGCAGGAGTATCTGTGAGCGGAGTTCCGGGGAATCCGGGCTGGTTGGAGTTCACGGAGCTTCTGGCATCAAGAAAGACACCCATCTTTTAAATCACCACCTTCTTGTAATCTAGTACAGGTTATGAACCGATGAAGGTTTTGGTATAGACATCTTTATCAAGATAACCGCTTATTTTGTCTCTTTAGGATTCGTCGATATCTTGGCCCGGTCCGCTTGAATCGTTAAGAAGTCGCGATAAGATGGGTCAGCGCATCCCGGTAACGATTCTGGATGAACCGGATCTCCGCCGAGATCGCCGCTTGATGGCGCAGCGTCCCCATCCCCGAATGGCGCCGGTAGGAAATGAGCGGGACGTTCAAATAAGGAAAAGCCGTACGAGAGAGCATTACTCGATGCCACAGATCGTAGTCGTGAGTGTACGGCAGGCCTTCATCAAACAGTCCCACGCGCTCAATCAAGCTGCGTCTCATCATGACAGTACATCCGTTAATCGGGTTGCCGCTGTACAACGTGTTCGCCAGCTCTCGCATCCCCAGGGGTTGCATGCCGGCATTGTATTGAGTGATTCGGCCATGCTCATCGATGTAGTGGAAATTGGTATGGGAAATTTCAGCGCCTTGCCCCAGCATGAAACTTAATTGCATTTCGACTTTCTGAGGCGCAAACAGATCGTCCGAGCTAAGCCACGCGATATACTCCCCGGAAGCGTGTCGGATACCGTGGTTCAGCGCAGAGGCCGTTCCCCCATTCGCCTTGCCCAAATAATAGATATGACCGCGGTAAGGCGCGAGCCGCTCGGCGTGGACAGTCGAACCGTCATCCACAACGATAATCTCCGTATGCGGATACGTTTGACTCAGTGCACTTTGCACCGCCTGTTCAATATAGGGACAGTTATAGAAAGGAATAATGATACTAACGCGCGGATTCATGACGATTCGGCCCCCTCTTTGCGAAAATAGTCCAGAATGTCCAGCAGCGATTGTTCCCAGGCCACGCTAGCCCGCCACCCCAAGTCCCAGAGCGCCTGGGGAAGGGGCGGCTCGGCATGGGATACCGCTCCGTTTGCGGATGGAGGACCCGCTTGGATCCTCATATCCGTTACAGTTGTTAGCTGCGCGAAGTCCTCCACCAGCTCGGCCAAGCTTCGCTCCCGCCCGGAGCAGACCGGATACACCTCGCCGATCTCCCCTTGGCGCAGCAGCATTTCATAAGCGTCTACCGCGTCGCTCACGTCGAGGAAGTCGCGCCTAGCATCCGCCGCAGACAACTGGAAGGGGGGAGGGGACTCCCCGCGCTCCAGCCGGACGATATGCCGGGCGAGCAGAGAGCAAATCCCCGTTGACGGGCCGGCTCCAATCAAATTGCCCGGTTCTGCGATCAACACGCCAAGATGGAACAGCTTACCCCAGGCCAACGCGGACGCCTCTTGCAAAGTTTTGCTTAACCCATAAGGGTGAGTGGGTCGAAGCGGTCGATCCAGTCCGAATTTGAGCCGTGAGCCGGCAACGAGAATACGGGTATCCCCCAAACCGCAGGAATACAACGCGTCCAGCAGGTATAGGGTCGTCATGACATTACTTTCCATATAAAGGATGGGCTCAGCCCAGGAATCCGGGACGGAGTTTTTACCGCCCAGGTGCAGCACGTACTGCGGCCGGGTCCGCTCGATGGCCTGTTTGACCCCTGCCCTGTCAGTCAAATCACATGGGATGTACGCTACCTTCTCGTTTGCAGGCAATCCGGCTTCCTTCCTGACCAAAGCGAAAACCCGGTATCCCTTGGCGGCAAAACGTTGGCAAGCATGGCGTCCGGTAAAACCGCCGGCTCCTGTAATCAGAACCGTCCCCCGGTCACCCATGCTGTTTCATCCATTCCGCCATTTCCTCCAGCATCTGACGGAACGAGGGAAGGGGGACCGCCGCGTCCGGACGGGTGTTTACCAGCGTACGGTCGAGGTTAGGGCCGTCATCCGGTTCGATCTCAACGTCGGTTTTCCCCCAAATTTCTTGAAACATCTGTAGCATCTCATACTTGTTGACGACCTCTGGATGCGCTAAATGGATCAACCCGGACACGGGACGGTCCAGCAGCAATTCGATCGTCTTGGCAAGCTGGATCGTTGTCACGCCGTTCCATTTGACCTGGCGGTACCCGGACACCTTGCCTTTCTGACTCATAAACCAATGAAAGAGTCCGATCCCGTGACGGCGAATTTCCGGTCCGATAATGGAGGTGCGGATCGTCAGATGTCCTGCGTCCCGTATTTCCCCGAGCGCCTTCGTTAAGGCGTACGTCGTAACACCATCGGGCTGATCATCCTCCCGGTAGCTGCCGCGGTCGCCGCGGAAGACACAGTCAGTACTGATATGAATCAGACGCGCATTGATTTTGTCAGCCAAATGGCGCAGCCGGTGGGGCAGAAATCCGTTGATATGATAAGCCATAATTTTGTCCCGGTCGGCAAATTGATTAAGCACCCCAACCGCGTTAATAATGACATCTGGACGAACTAACTGCACCGCCTGATCGACGGCGACGATATCTCCGGCATCCAATATCAGCGAGTCCCGGTCACCAGGGTCACGTGAGGTATAGAACACCTGGTAGCCTCCCTTCTCGCGAAAATGCCGTACCAATACATGACCGGCCATCCCATGGCCCCCTAGGATTAGCAATTTCATGAGAGAAATCCTCCTTTATCCAGCATGATGCGGATCTCCTCCTTGCTCATCAGCTCATGCTCCGAACTCAACTCGCCGTAGGGAACAAGCGGCAAATGGCCGTAACGATCTCTCAGACCCACGATCTCGAGCGCAGGCATGATTACCAGATACTCCTTGTCGTATACCACGGTCGACCGGCTTTCATATTCACTGAGCAGCAGCTCGTGAATCCGTTCCCCAGGGCGTATACCCGTCACCTCGATCGACACATCGGGTATGCCCGAAGCTTCAATCAGCACTTCCGCCAGGTCGATAATTCGACAGGTTGGCATCAGCATGACGAAAATCTCCCCGCCGATGCTCTCCCGAGAAGCCTTAAACAGAAGCTGGATCGCTTCCGGCATCGTCAGGAAAAATCGGGTCATTTCCAAATCGGTGATCTTTACCCGCTTCTGCTCACGGATCTGCTGCTTGAACAAATGGATCACGCTGCCGTTGGTGCCCAGCACGTTGCCGCCCCGGATGCATACAAATCGGGTTTCATCCTGGATCAGGTTGGCGTAAACGACCAGCTTTTCACCGATGGCCTTGGTCATGCCGTAAAAGTTAGACGGGTTCGACGCTTTGTCCGTAGAGATATAAAGGACTTTTTTCACTTTGTTTTTAATGGTGGCTTCAATAACGTTTTGGGTGCCAACCACATTGGTTTTCAGCGCTTCAGCAGGTTGCTCCTCGCAGATGGGCACGTGCTTCAAAGCAGCCAGATGGAAGACGATGTCCACGTTCTGGCAGGCCGCGACCAAAGCTTCCTTGTCGCGGATATCGCCGATTCGGAACGTCAGGCGCTCGTCGTTAAAGGTGCGGCTCATCGCAACTTGCGCCGCTTCTCCACGGGAGTAAATGATGATCTCCTTCGGGTCTTGAGGGAGGAGCTGGCGGATCAGCTCGTAACCCCAGGAACCGGTCCCCCCGGTGACGAGAATGACTTGATCTTTAAACATTCAACTTCCCCCCAAGCACGAATTTGACCACTTTTTGCGATACCTTCTCCTCCAGATAACCTTCAGGACAAGGCCACAAACGCTCCATGCCGGCCATCAGCTTCGCCGCTTCGGCGATTCTGCCGGCGTCTACGCCGGATACGACGTTGCTGCCGCAATCCACGGTCTCCGGCCGCTCCGTCGTACGGCGAATCGTTACCGTAGGCACCTGCATGATGCAGCATTCCTCCTGTACGGTACCGCTGTCTGTCAACGCGCAAAGCGCATGCTTCTCCAGCTTCACGAAGTCGAAGAAACCAAACGGCTCGTGAAATTCCACTAAAGGATGCATTTCCAGCTTCAAATCACGTTCAATCCGCGATCTCGTCCGGGGGTGAATGCTGCAAATCAACCGTTTAGACGACGCTTCCGCGACCCGGTTCAGCCCCTCCATAATGACGTGCAGGGAGGCCGGGCGGTCGACGTTCTCCGCCCGATGGGCGGTCACGAGATAATAATCCCCTTCTTTCAGCCCCAGCCGTTGCAGGATGTCGCTCGCCTCAATCTGCGGCTCGTAGAACTTCATCACTTCGTAAATCGGATTGCCGGTCAGCACGATGCGGTTGCTTGGCACCCCCTCCGCCAGCAAATGGGCTTTGCTCTGCGGAGTATACGGCATATTGATGGTCGACACCGCATCGATGACTTTCCGATTCTTCTCCTCGGGCACCTCGAGGTCATAGCAGCGGTTGCCCGCCTCCATGTGGATCGCAGGATAGCCGAGTCGCTCGGCTAGTACGGCGCACAGCGCACTGTTGGTGTCCCCCAGCAGAAGCACGCGGTCCGGCCGCTCCACCTCCAAGATCCGCTCCATCTGGCCAAACATCGCCGCCAACTGGCTGCCCAGCGTCGTTTGATGATCTTGAAAGATATAGTCTGGCTGTCTCAAACCTAGCTCCTGGAAAAAAACATCGCTGAGACTAGCCGCAAAATTCTGCCCCGTATGCACCAGTACATGTTTTTCGGCCCACTGATCCAGCAACGGGATGATCCGGCTGAGCCGAATGATTTCCGGTCGGGTCCCCAATATGGTCATGATTTTCACGGTCTCATCTCCTTGCTGACTCATCTCCTTGTAGACTTCTGGCGTTTCCGCACGCGTTGCTTGCGGGTAGTTCCTGTTCTCCGGCCGGCTGGGCGGCGATTCCGGTTCATCTTCCGTGCGCGCCCCGTCCCGCGGCTTCGATGGTTCTTACGAGCACGCGCCACCCTGCGCCGGGTATTCTTGCTTGCGCGTCGCTTCCCGCCGCGTCGGGCGGTCAAGCTCCTTCCCGTACCGGATCTTCTCTTGCGAAGTTTGGCTCGCTTCAATTTGACCCGTCTGCGGCGGCCGGATGGGCTCGCTGCACCTGCCGGCGCCTTCCCAATTGGCACTGCCCCCACTCCAGAGCCTCGAAACTCCGCCGCATCTGGGGAAGGAGCAGTCGGGGCCGGCTCAGGCAGCGGCACGGCAACCCCCGACAGCCCCTGCATGCGCTGAACGAGTCCTTGAAGCCGCAGCTCGTAAGCGGCCGGGCCAAACACAACCTCCACTTGAGCTCGATTCCTTTCCCCTACGCTGCGGGACATTTCCATGGAAGACAGGAGCTCTGCACACTTCTCCGCAAGTCCGACGCTGTCTCCCGTCGGTACCAAATAAGCACCGCTGCCTGTCGACTCCAAAATTTCCCGCAATCCGCCTGAAGCATAGGCAACAACCGGTTTACCGAAGATCATCGCTTCGAGCGCCGTTAATCCAAACCCTTCGGGCAGAATGCCTGGAACAACGACGATATCCATCGCACTAAAGGCGGATTCCACATGGTTTTCCATACTGACAAAAATAAATCGCTGCGAATGCGGCGATCCCTGAACCGCCCGCTTTAAGCTCCGGTAATACTCAGGTTGAACCTCTGCACCGATGATGACGAATTTGGCCGCCGGGAACCGGTGCACCAGATTCAGCGCTGCCCCGATGAAATGATCGGCTCCTTTCTCCGGAATCAGGTAAGAGGAAATATAGCCGACCAAGACCTCGGACGGCTTGATCTTCCATTGCGCTCTTCGATGCCAGCGTTGTGTCGGCCAAAGCTCGGGATGGATATCCTCCGGGTTCCACGAAGGGTAGAGCAACACGGTTTTGTGCATGGCCTGCGTTCCAAAGAAAGGGAGCAGCGCGGATTCGGAAATGCCAACGATCAAATCGCTGTATCTGTCGATCAGATTCACCGCTTCCGCCGTAAACTCATTGGACGCAATGACCTCCGTAATCTGCCAAATCACAGGAATTCCCAACTGTTTGGCAGCAATCGCCGGCGACACGTTTACGCTGGTATTCACCAGTACAGCATCCGGCTGCTCCTCTTGGAGCAAGCCGATCGTGCGCTGCACCGAGTCGCTCCAGGCGATCGCATGGAATTCGCCAGACAGACCGGAGTGCGGGGAACACATCCCGTAGAGCAACGAGTTATCGCACAGCAGAGTGCGAATCCCATAACGATTGGCCAGAACCGACAAACTGCCCTGCCTTGGAACCACGATCGTACAGTCGTAATAAGCCGACAGCTTTCTCGCGCTGAATAACAACAGCTTTTCCGCGCCGGTTACGTTCCTGGAATTGCACACATGCGAGAACAGCAGCAACTTCTTTTTATCCGACACAATTGCCCCTCCTTTGCCTGTGCGTTTGTCCGGGACTCCGGAACCGGCTTCCACTTCACAGGATTCACCCGAAAATCACGGTTAGCAGCTGATCTAACCGATTGGAATAGGTATGATCCCGCAAGGTCCGATTCAGCGCACGCAGCGCAATTTCCCGTCTTTGTTCCTCATGGGTCAGATAAAAACGCACCTTCTCGACCAACTCCTCCGGCGAGGAGAAGGTTTCGATTTCTTCGCCGGGAACGTAGAACGATGCCAAATCGTCCCGCGAATCAACCAATTGAAGCGTTGCACAGGCCGAAATTTCGAACGTCCGCGGATTTGGCGACGCCGCCGTTATACCGGCTTTGTTGTTGTTGACATCCTCCTCAAACGGGGAGCGATGTAAATTCAGAACGATCTTCGAACCGCTGTACACTTCGGCGGTTTCCACCGGGCCCATCCATTTTCCCAGCTCGATCCGGTCCACATAAGCCGGGTACTCCGGCAGCCGATCCCACCAGATTCCGTTGATCATTAAGCCTTGTTCGATCAGCGCCGGTAAAATAGGCTGAAGAAAGTTCACCCGGTTCCAATACGCTGAACCGATAAAGCTTAAATTGCGGCGGTGCGGGGATGGCATCAAGGTCGGACGATAATGCTCCGGAAAGGTTGCAAACGGCAAATAATGGACTTGGCTGCAGCCGGCTGCGCGATAAAGATCAACGCAATTTCGTTCAAGGGTAAACACGTAGTCATATTGAGTGCTCAGCGGAACCGTCATATCCGTATAATAGGGATCATCTGTAAACCAAATGGCCGTCGGGATGCCCATAGCCCGCACGGCGTTGATATACTCCACAGGAAGCTCCAAACCGTCGAGGGCGAGCAGCAAGTTCGGCTTATGCAGCGATGCCAAATCCGGTATAGAATCGCCCGGCACCGCGGTGATGACTTCCGCGGTTAACGTACGGAGCGTGGAAGTTACGGCCTCGTCTATCGGAGAATAAGGAAATCCTTTCCCCGAACTGACATATAATATTTTTAAGTTGCGGACCTGAAATTTCGGCCGCGGTTGACTTACAATATAGCTGGCCCTTCCCCTCAGGTACCCCTCGGCGTAGCCGTCACGGAACCCGTTGGTTCTACCGCGCTCCTCCGGGCTCATCACGGGTTGAGTTGGATGGCCAGTCGCTTCTTCCATGAACATAAGGTCACTCCTTTATAGGTTGATACTTGTCGGTTGCTTCTTGTAGGGTGATGCTTGCCGGTTGATTCCTGCTCTTAGCTTTCGGTGACTGCTGCCAGCAGGCGGCTAACCCGGTCCATATACGTATGGACGGCCGTCGTCGTCCACAGCGAGCGCCAAGCGATCAAGCGCCGTTCCTCGTCGTGCTCGAGATAGTAACGGATTTTCGCCTCCAGCTCCGCCTCATCCCGAAACGTCTCGATGTCGTAGCCCGGCCGGTAGAAAGAGGTTAAATCGTCGCGGATGTCCGTAATTTGAAAAGCGCCGCAGCTGGCGATTTCATAGGTTCGCGGATTGATCGATCTCCCTGAGGTATCGTTCCCGTTCCGGTTATCCTGGCCGGCTTGCGTTGGTCGATGGATGTTGAGCACGATTTTGGAGGCGTTGTAATAACGAACCGTCTCCTCAACGGGAACCCATCCGGGTCGGATGAACCGTGCCAACTGCTCGTATCGGGGCAGGCGGTCCCAATGATACCCGGCGATCAGCACGCGTTTGTCCTGCAGGAACGAGCTTAAGCGATCAAACAAGGCGACTCGATTCCAAAAAGCATTGCCGATAAAACAAACATCATAGCGATATTCCGGCTTAGCCGGAATGGGTCGAAATTGACGCGGATTCGCAGCGAGCGGAAGGTGGTGTACGCTTTGCACCCCAAGGGAGCGATAGAGCGGCACACATTCGATTTCGTGCGTAAACACCACATCGTAGCTTAAAGCCAGCGCGAGCGTATCATCGGTAAAATAAGGGTCATCCACGAACCAAACAGCGGTCCGAATCCCCATCCTCCGGATCTGCTCCAACTGCGCAGTATGATCAGGCGGAAAGATGTGCAGCGAATTCATGACCAGCACCAGATCGGGATGATGGTGCTCGGTTTCCTGCAACATCATTTCCGGTGAGGCAACGATGCATTCCCGCGTCAACTCCGCAAGCGCTGTCTGAACCCCTTCGTCAATCGCATCGAACCCTTGAGGCACATACAGCACCCGCAGGTCCACTTTCGGCCGAGAAACCGGCGGAATACGTTCCAGTACAGCCTGACATCCGCCATACCGAATCCCTTCCTGGTATCCGGCCTGATAAGCCTCGCCGTATCGATTCTCGTTGACGTTCTCCAAGGTTCTTCATCCTATCTTCGTGGATTTCAATCTTTCGTTTCCTGGGTCTTAATAAATATATGCTGAGGGGACACGTGCATCATGGACGACTACCCGCCCGCCGTATAAATTGGCGAATGCCGCCTTTTGACACCGCCTGCCTCCGATCTTTGGGCTTACGGCACGCCTCTTTTACACGATTATCCCTTTCGCTCAGAATACGGAGATCGCGATAGAAAACCTCTCGTAAGCGCCTATTTGCGCCTTGCTGTTTCCTCGTTATGCCTTTGTGTGCCACTGTGTGCCTTTGTGTGCCTCGTTGTGATTCGTTGTGCTTCGTTGTGCCCTTTTGCACCATTATCCCTTTCGATCAGAAATGAGAGATTAGGAAGAGAGTAGAAGGGATTCTAGCCCCTCTAGCCCCTCTAGCCCCCTTTTTGCACGATTATCCCTTTGATTCAGATTTGGCGATCGATGAGGGGGATTAAACTAAGGCTGCACAGTGATCTGAACATCCACATTTTTCGTGAATATTTGGGATTTTTTAGTTGATACAAGAACGTATGTTTGCTATAATGAGAAAAAAGGGAACACACGTGCGTATTCAGTGACTAGAGGAACTTCAATTGGAGGGATCGGACATGGAATTAAGTACGAGCATGGAGCTTAAATCTATCAGCAGCCGTTTTCAAAGCGAGGCCGACTGTATCGAGGCGATTATCGCGATGAAATGGCCAAATGGCTTCGTCTGCCCGCGCTGTGCTTATACCGAGTGCACCCGTCTGTCCACTCGACATATTCCTTTATTTGAATGCGGAAAATGTGGCTATCAAGCCTCTCCTTTGGTCGGCACCATTTTTGAAAGAACCCATTTGCCTTTGGTGAAGTGGTTCCAAGCACTGGAGCTGTTTCTGCTCCCGGATGGCATCTCGGCGCTGCGGTTGAGTCAGGTAATCCAAGTGACCTACAAGACCGCTTGGCTCATGCTGCACAAAATCCGTCATACCCTCGGCGAATGTGAGGCGAAGGTTTTGCTCTCTGGAGAAGTAAAGGTGAGCCGCGATCAATATGGCACGGATACCAGACGCTTTCATCCAGCTTGTCAACCTTATGCCACCGCGGTTGTTGCCGGCTGCACGGTCACGGAGACTGGCGAACCCGAGCAAGTGAAGATTCAACTGATTCCGCATAAAAGAGGAGGGGGCGAGCAACAGGCTGACCGGAGCGATCTTGAGGCATTCATCAACAAGTATGTCGATGGACAACATACCTCAACCAAGCGGTGGTTCCCTTTCGTTTATCGAATGTATCTGCCCTTGCGGAGAGTCGTGAGACAAGCAAGAGACTCGATCCGACGCACGTATGTCGCCTTGGGGACAACGCATTTGCAGGCGTATTTGAATGAGTACACCGTCCGCCGTTACCTGCGCATGACTTGTTCCGAGGAAGAGATGCGCCAAAACCTGCTGAAAATGTGCTTGTCCATTCCTGCCATCCCTTACCGTGAGTTAATCGCCCATGGTCTGAACGCACGCCAGCTGAAGCCGTTCCTTGCAGCAGTCGCATAAGAATTGCAAGAAGTAAAGTGTATGGAGTATTACAAGAAGTACATGCAAGTAGTTAAGGAATTGACTCCTAGGCAACTTCAAATTTTTTTATACTGGACAGTTCCATCCCATTCTCTTCACTCCCTGATTCAAAGGGATAATGGTTAAAAAGGGGCTGAGAATGGCAATATGCCCCCCTCCCTATAATGAAGATAGGGGGAGGTGACTAACCTCCGTCCCTCTTACACCACCGTACGTACCGTTCGGTATACGGCGGTTCGTCTAAGTTGACCGCAAGTCGAAATAACGTTCCGAAAGACTGCGCAGACCTAAGGAGTCGAAATAATTCTTTCCTAAAGGTCTGTGCAAAATCGGACTGCATGCAATACGCCAGTACCCCTTTCGGGAATTTCCCCATTCATAGGCTTTATCTTTAGGCACTCCTAAAGATTGAAGCCTTTTTACTTTCGTTCTGGGATTCTTCCAGTGTTTCCAAATGCACATTCGCAGTCTTCGCCGTGTCCATTCGTCCAGCCTCTGGAATACGCTCGGTGTTTCGGCCAGTGCGAAGTGTCCGCACCATCCGATGAGATATTGGTTGAGTTCCTGAATCCGGCGTTCCATGGAAATGGATTTTCTTCTGGAAGTGATCTCCCGAATTTTCTTCTTCGCCTTCTGTAACGATTGGGGCGCGATACGGATTTTGGGGTCTTTGTTCACGGTGAAGCTGAACCCTAGGAACTTTCGTTTCCAGGGGCGATCGACTGCGCTTTTCTCATGGTTTACTTTAAGCTTTAGGGTCTGCTCAATGAACTTCGTGATTGAGGATTTCACCCTTTCACCTGCTTTGCGGGACTTCACGTAGATGTTGCTATCGTCTGCGTATCTCACAAAGCGCAGTCCTCGTTGCTCCAGCTCCTTATCCATCTCATCCAGTACGATGTTGGATAATAACGGGCTCAACGGGCCTCCTTGTGGGGTTCCCTCCTCTGTCTCCACTACGACTCCATTGATCATGACACCTGATTGCAAGTATTTCCGGATCAGTTTTAGCAGTGCTTTATCCGAGATTCGCTGTGCAATCTTTGCCATTAGTCGATCATGGTTCACGCGATCAAAGAATTTCTCCAAGTCTAAATCGACGACCCATCGATACCCTTCTCTCACATATTCTTTTGCTTGTCGAACAGCATCATGGGTGCTCCGCTTAGGGCGGAATCCATAACTATGCTCGGAGAACGTCGGCTCGAAGATCGGGCTTAGTACCTGCGCGATCGCTTGCTGGATGAAACGGTCTGTCACCGTAGGTATACCTAGCAACCTCACTCCGCCATTAGGTTTCGGGATTTCGACCCTTCGGACCGGTTGGGGTTCATAGGTGCCTTCCTCTAATGAACGCCGGATTTCTTGCCAATGAAGCTGCAGGTGCCTTCTCAGGTCTTTGACGGGCATTCCATCGACTCCATGGCTCCCTTTGTTCTTTTCCACACGCTTTAGTGCGATTCTAAGGTTGTCCGGTGACAGGACCCGTTCCATCATGGTCGATCTCTCCTTGCGTGAATGAAAGCTCCATCTTGTGCCGGGATTACACTCTGCCCTTCCGAAGTCCCCCGTGCATTCATCACTTCCTCCTTCGGATAAGTCCTTGCGGATTGTCTGCTTTCATTGCATAATCCCGAACGCCTTGGTTTCCATTCTCCTTGACGTTCTGTCCTTCCACAGCCCTCGCGACAAGCTGTGTACTATGACATCGGCTGACTTCTGCACGCTCAGCCTGCTCTCACGAACAGGGTTACGAAGTTTACTTCGCGTTTCGCGCAGACCTCCCCGGGTAAGAGCGTTATCTTCCTCTCCATCTACCCGCCTCATTTACTCTCATTCGCCTTCGGCAGTAAGGACTTTGACTTGTCATGCAGCCTCATCCAACGAATGCCAGCCTCATATGAGGTTCGTGTTCCTCGGGCCGGAGATTTGCCGCCGGCTTCCTTCAGATTCTACCTCGCGATAGAGACCCTTGCCTTAAGCTAATGGCTACTACTGCCTTCGCCATTCAGGACTTGAACCCTATAGATAACGCCCATGCCGGGCGCACATGAAATAACCGCTGCCGATGAACCGACAACGGTTAATAGATTTGATGCTAGATATCGATCTGATTTGCACCTATCAGATTGATTCTTTTCAGAGATGATACGTCAGACTTGATCCTTGTAGGCCATCTTATGCCCATCCTCGTAGCCTTGGGCGAAGCCGCTGTTAAACCCTTCTTGATAAGCCTCGTTATAGGCCTGATCGTAAATCGTCTTGTCTTCGGGCGTTGCCTGTTCCGCTACAGGCTCCGCAACCCCTGCTGCTGGGACCGTCAGAGCGGTGCGCCGGCGTCTTAATCTCCGTCTTCTTCTGCGATGTGTACGCGGCTTGTGCACCGCCTTGCGACGCTTGCGGCGGGCAAGGATCGTCTTACTTCTCCGCCTTAGGATCAGCTTCCGTTTTCTGCGGATCCGGACTTTTCTCGCCGTACGCGGCTTTACACGGCGGGTACGCCGGAGTTTGTTTTTTGCCATCCTTCTTCTTCCTCCTGTTCTCCTCGGGTAACGTCGTATGCTGCATAACAAGCGTCCATCATCCATGGCGGCGAAGGAGTTCCATATTTGACGCGATGAAAAGTTAACCCGCAAACCGTGCGAGCCATCGCTTCTTGATATTTGGTCAATTTATCGATATTTCCGGCAATATGCCTTGCGGCGTCCGGGGAGAGTTCGGTCACATCGGCGAGGCTGCCGAGAATCCGCGCCATCGCCTTCTGGCTTTGGCTTATGGCATCAACTAACCGGAGTTTCGCCTCCTCCCCGGCCTGAAGGGGGAACCTCGTCATTTGCCTGCCTCCAGATCAAAATCACCACCGTCGAACAATCCGCCGAATCCTCCGTCCAGGCCATCGCCGCTGCCTTCTGTCACATCGGGAGGAAGCACCGTTTTCAGGTTGCTGCACAGCCCATTTTGCAGCTTGGTCAGGCCCTCAATCACCTCCACGAGTTGATCGTGAACCTCCAGCGGGTCGGACAGCTGCTTTTCGTGATCCTCGAAACTGCTCTCCAGCACATGATTCAATATCCAGTTGCGCACCTTCTCGGACTCGACCGCCTTGGCCTCCAGTATCATCGCGACATTCCACTGGATTTTCGCGGCCGCATCCAGCATGTTCAGATAAGCCTGTTCCCTGCTCATGGCATCATACCCCGCTTCATTAACCTCACTCTTCTTCTTGGACCTTTAATTGCTTCATCACATGGCTCAAATTCTCGGCCATCGCTTCCTGTAAATCGGCAATGGCATTTAAGTAGGAGATCACGCTTTTGTTGATCCGACCCGAATTCTCCAATATGCCGGGCGTCCCATCGAACGCTGGCTCGGCGTCGGGAATCGCATGCACGATCTGCGCCATGCGTACAGCAACTTGTCGTTCCGCATCGATCACCCGCGCCATCTGCTGGTGAGAGTGGGCCATGTGCACGATGATCTCAGAAATTTTTTGCTCCACTCTGACTCCTCCTCAACTTAGGCCGGCCTTTACGCCGCGCTCTGATTAGCGGACTTCGGACACCAGCCCCAGGATGCCCTCCAATAACATATGCCGGTACGAATAAGCGCGTTCCTGTAGAGCCGGCTCGTTTCAGCCTATAAATCCTCACTCACGATGCGTTGCGGAGGCAGAATCGGCAGCCCCTCGGGATAGGCGGCCACTACGTTTTCCGGTACGGTTACCGAAGGCGTAAGCCCCCATGCGTTGAGCGTGTATTCCGAGATGATCTCCCGCCGTTGCCCCCGATCAATTTGATACCACCGTCCACTGCTGGCGACTACGATGCCGTCCGTTAAGCCCGCTTCGGTCGGCATTCCGCTACTTAAACCAGCCAGCTGCCCCGCTGAACGGGCCGGGCCGACGGGCAGTTGGACCAAATCCAGCACAGACAGCCGCAGCGGCACCGGCATCGTGTCAGCCGCCGCCGGATGCACAGGATGGCGAACACCATGCTCCAGCCAGTGTACGCCTCCCTTTACATCCCGAACCCGCACGTGAGTCGGGAAGAAATCGGCCGCCCTTAGCGTCCGTTCCTCGCGCCAATCGGTCATCCTCGCATAGAGGGCGTGCAAATCTCCCCATTTTTCACGAAAGAAATGGTGGTTGCGGGTATTCACTTCCTGAAACTGCTGATTGCCTAATCCTTTCATCGTCATGCTTCCGTAATGATGGACGAAGGTGTCCTCAGCGATCACCAGCTTCTTTCCTTGCAGGCGCAATCGGGCGACCCAATCCTCGTCCTCGAAATTGCCGATCTCATATCCTTCGTCGAAATAACCAACTTGCTCCAGCGTCGCTCGCGGAAAGGCTACGCAGAACCCTACCAGCCGATCGGTCATGTGCCACTTCATCGGATCCGAACGGTTGTACAAAGCAGCAAAAGCCGGCATATCCGCCACGTCCTCATAGGGAACGTCAATTTGCTGCTCGCCGCTGATGTAATTCGTTACCGGCCCAACTGCGGCTGCTTGAGGAAACTGACGAAGGCATGCCAGCAGTTGATCCAGCCAGCGCTCCGTCACCAGTACATCGTTGTTCAGAAGCACAATTGTATTCCCCTTGGCCATCATCAGTCCGGTATTTACGGCGCGGGCGAACCCCAGGTTCTGCGGATACACCGCCAGCCGCACCCGACCCGGCCGCCGCCGAACCGCTGTCGCCGTTCCATCGGTCGACCCGTTGTCAACGATAATGACCTCATACGGTGTAGACGTATATCGATCGATATGATCCAAGCACTGCAGCAGCAGGTCTCTGCGATCACAGGTCGGTATGATGATACTCGTGATTTCCTGGCGGTCAGCAAATGCTCGGTAGCCTTCTTGAACTCCGTAAGCATAGCCGGCAACGTATCCTTGATCGTAGGTTTTTGAACCGAGTCTAGCTTGCATCTTGGTTTTTCCGTCAAACTCCATTTGCACCGATGTGCACCTCCCCGAGCTGCGGCCATGCCGCCTCGCCTTTTATCAGTTTGTCGGCTAAATGTCCCATATCCAGCGCCACTTTGCCCAGCTCTCCGGAGAGCCGTGTGCAGATCATCACGGCAGCCACTCCGGCCGCAACCAAAGCCAAATCAAAGTCCGGAAATTCCCGGAGGCGCATCGCGACTCTCGGCACATCGGCTACACCCTGCACCGGAGCAAGCCAACCAACAACCTGCACGCTGCGCTGCCCAAGAAATCCCGCCAACACTTCCGCCTGATTCCCGATCAGCAAGACGCGCCGGCCATGCAGCAGTCTCGTTAAATAACCTCCGGCATTTAATTCATAATTCACGGTTGAAGTGGTCAAGCGTAAACCGCGGTAATCGATTCCATAGTGGCGCAGCACCGGGAACAACAGCCCTTGATAGGAAGGATGCCGGGATTCCGGAACCCCGATAATATCCGCAGCCCTTATCGCGGCTGCCAACGCTTCGCGCGCTGCTGGATCGGGCAAATGCACGCCTGCATAGGGCAAAAAAGCCCCCCGGCGGAGCGCTTCCTCGGTGGAAATTACCGTATCGTGCGCCAAGGTGAGCAGTTCTCCGTCGCCGAGACGGACAATCGACAGCGGCCGGCCTTCCCGCAGCGCCCCCTCCGCAGCGGCGAACACCTCTGCTGGCGTAAGCAGCGGATAAAGCTGCCCGGCGACGGTCGGGAAACCCGCGGCAATGACGTCGTCCACCCAGATTTCGGGCAGCAGCATATAGCGGGGAATTAAGCGGCCCAGCTTGGCTTCCCCGCCTTCAAACAAACCTTCGCGGTAGCCGGCCTCGAAGGCGGCGGCGCGAACCCGCTCCGCTTCCGCCGCAGACCAGGCGGCTCCGGAAGCGCCCAGCGAGGCCGGCCCGGGTGCGGGCAATAGCGGCGGCGGAATTGCGGCCGGGCCAGGCGAAAGGGCCTTAGCGGCCCGGTCTTGGCGACCCCCCGGGCCGCTAATGCGGCTTGCAGCGCCGGCACTGCCCGTGCCGTCGGTACCGGCCATGGCGCCGGTACCGATCATACCGCCGGCATAGCCCGCCGCCTGCCGGTACCGCCGCCAAGCCGCCGCGCGAGCTCCGCGACGCCCGAAGCGCCCGAGGCGCCCGCTGCGGCGCCGGCGGCTGCCGTGACGCCGGCGCAACGCGGCCTTGCCGGCGACGTTCCGGTTAGCGCGGCCGTTCTTCCACCGGCCGGCAGACCGGCGGACCGTTGCGGCCGCAGCTGCGCTACCGGTGCCCCGCCGGCCGAGAGTTTTGCGGCTGGTGCCCGCCGCATTGTCGCGTGTAGCCATCCCGTGCCTCCTTTCCGGCTTCCCTATCGCTTAGGGAAGTACGCCTTTCATATGAATTGCGGCTTCCTGCAGCGATTCAAACGTGCCGGCGTCTCCCCACCACAATTGGAGCACGTCGAACTCGAGCTTTCCGTCCCGCGCGTAGCGGTTGTTCACGTCCGTAATCTCCAGCTCGCCGCGGGCAGAACGTTCGATGCTGCGGATAATGCCAAATACGCTGTCATCGTACATGTAAATACCGGTAACCGAATATTTCGACTTCGGCTTCTTAGGCTTTTCTTCGATATAGGCAATATGTTCCGGGGCGTCTTCAGCAAACACCGGCACGCCGTAACGCCGAGGATCATCCACCGGCTTCAGCATCACCCGTGCGCTGCCCAGCGGCTGCTGCTTAAATCGCTCCACGTATGGCGTTAAATCGTCCAAGAACAGGTTGTCACCCAACAGCACAACGAATTTGCTGCCGCGCGGGATAAACCCTTCAGCCAGCTCCAGAGCTTCAGCAATTCCGCCGGCCGATTCCTGGATGCGATACGTCAGGTTGACTCCAAAGTTCTCCCCGCTGCCAAGGAAGTCAGCGTACATCCCTGCGGATTGTTTGCCGATCACAATGAGGATGTCGGTGATTCCAGCTTGACGCAGCCGTTCTATGCCGTAACAGACCATCGGATAATTCCCGACCGGAAGCAGATGCTTGTTGATCAATCGGGTCAGCGGGTATAGACGCGTGCCGGTGCCCCCCGCCAAAATCACACCTTTCATGAACGCTCCTCCCTTACCTTAAAAATTTGGGGCTCCCATTAAATAAATTGCCAAGGATCTACGCCCCATTTTTCGATAAACCGCATACGGTTCCGTTCTATAAGCTCGTTCCACCCTTCCGGATGGCGGGTTTTAAAGCTGGCGCTGCCTTCATGGTACACCAGCGTATCGCCGCAAATGAGCAGACGGTAACCTAGCTGCCGAGCGCGGTAGCAGTAGTCGTCATCTTCATAATGGCCGGGCGAAAACCGTTCATCGAATCCTCCTGCCCGCTCCAGTACCTCCCGCTTAAAGAGCAGGCACATGCCGATCAGCCGTTGGACTTCCTGCCATTTCACCGGATCCGAATGGTTATGGCGCTCGGCGATTTGGGCGAAATCCTCACCTTCCGCCCAGTTGATCGCCACCTGCTGCCGTCCGCTGGCATAATTGGTCACCGGGCCGACGAGGCCGACATCAGCGGCGCTGTGCAGCGCCAGCAGCAGATTCGAGAGCCATCGCGGGGAGACGAGGACATCATTATTAAGAACGAGGAGGTGATCGCCCGAAGCGACGGACAATCCTCGGTTCACGGCGACCGGAAAACCTTCATTGCGCGGCAGCGCCACCAGGATCAGGCGCTCGCTCAGACAGAACGATGCCGTGTCGTCCTCGGAGCCGTTGTCCACCACAATGATCTCATAGGGAGTCTCCGTATACTGGCGGATCGCCGCCACGCAAGGGGCAAGCAAGTGCAGCCCGTTATAGGTCGGAATGATGATACTCGTTACTCCAGCCGTCATCGGGCATTCCTCACTTTCGCCAATTCACTCCGGCCCAGTGTGGAAAATCGCAACCGGACACCTTCCGTTTTCATAACCTCGCCAAGCGCCTCGAGATGGTCGCCAACGATCATCTGCGCGACCGCATTGCCTGCCCCGCTGTTGCTGGTGCGGAGACGGTTCTTGCGGATAACGTCCACGGAAATCGGCGCTACTGCCTTCAGTCCACGAACCAACGCCAGCGCCTGGGCTTTCGGAGGAACGACCAGCGCAGTGATGCCCACCGTCCGCACAGCGCGGCGGGACAAAGCGTTTGGCACCGCAGTTAACGAGTTCGCCTTCAACTCCGGATGTCCCAGCGCCAGATTCAGGAATGCCTTGCAGCGCGTCACCTCATCCTGCTGGGAGAACGGCGGCAGATGCGGCGTCAAATCGTTGAGAGCCAAATCCTCCCCCCGGTCGATCGCGATCAAAAAAGCAGCCAGATCCTCTGCGGCAACACACATATCCCCGTCCGTGAACAGCAAAATATCTCCGGTGGCTACCGCTGCCCCAATCGCCCGTCCTACGTCATGCCCTAACCGTTCGGGGAAGCTCAGCCGCGTGATACGCGGATCCCGATCCACGACGGCAAAGCTTGCGTCATTACAACCATTCAGGACGACAATGATCTCATGCAGAGGCAACTTGCGGAGCTCCGCCAAAACCGCCGGCAACGTCTTCTCCTCATTACTCGCCGTCACGATGGCCGAGGCACGGCCCTTCAGCGGCAGCGGAATCCACGGCTTACTAAGCCCGGCCGCATGGGCATAACCGCGGCGATACGCCAAGGAGGCCGTCAGCAAAGCCGTGAAAGGCAGTTGGTCCACCCGCTCCGCCTGCGCCCACGCTTGAAAACAATCCTGCATATGAGGCGAACCCTTCTCCGCCCCATCCTGTGCTGCCACCGCACGGACTCCTGCGGCCCAAGCTTTGGCTTTGAGGCGTTGGAGCGGGGCGCTGGCATATCTTTTCCCCGTCGACGGACGGGCCAAACGGCGGCCTTTGCGGATGAAGCCGCTCGTTCTCCGGCTTGCTGCTCCGCGCAAGCGGGTCAGCGATCCGCTTCTTCGTTTCCGACGATGCTTCATCGTTTGCCTAGTTACCATGACCATCAATGGTTCACCTCACCTTACCGCGCTGCCGGCCCAGATCGCTGTATCCGCCGCGCGGTCCCAGCTGGCGGAGCAGCCAATGGATGGCCTCCAGATGATCCCCTGCCACCAATGCGGTCAGCGGATCGACGCGACTTCCCTTGTTCCATATTCGTCCCCGGGCAGGATTCAGCTTGCCGACGGGGACGGTATGCACCGGCTGGACGTTTAACCCCAGCCGGATCGCTCTAGCTAAGGCGAGCGGCGGAACCTCCAGCGTATCCAAGCCGACGGTGCCCACCGCTGTTCGGCTCATCGCATGCGGGACCGCCGTTAAGGAAGCTCCACGCAGGTCAGGGCGCTGCAGCACACCGTTCAGGACGTGTTTGGCCAGAATGACCGGATGAGCCACCTTCCCTCGCGCCGGGCCGGAGTAGCCGTTCAGCGCCACGTCGACACCCATCAGCACCGCGGTGACAAAAGGCCGCAGCTCCCGAGCCGGAATCACCATATCGGCGTCGATGAACAGCAGCGCTTGACCGCGGGCCGCCTCCGCCCCAACGCGCCGGCCCACATCATGTCCCAGCGGCTCCGGTACGTGGATGACGCGAGCGCCGCAGGCTTCAGCCAGCGCGGCGGTCCCGTCGGTTGAGCCGTTAACAACGACGATCGTCTCGCTGCGCGGATGCACCCGGCTGGCTTCGCGCAGAACGCTGGCGATCGTCGCCCTTTCATTCATCGCCGGAATGATGATGGATACGATGGGATCGGGATGATTGACCAAACGCGGCAGCACTTTTTTGCGCTGAATCGGTTTGCGGTTCAGTCGGATGCGCGGCGGCTTGCGTTTTTTGACCACATCAATTTCCTCCCAAAAACATAATAATACCGGAGCATATACCTCAGTGTATGTCTGGCCGGGGGGCTGGTAACGGCAAACGTACAGTTGTCCTGACGAATGCGGCACAGGCCCTGCTGTGAGCCAAAAGAAAAAAACGCCTTTCGGCGTTTTCCTAAGATTAGCTATGGATATCCAGACATCGTCAGTTTTTGGCGCTGCGGCGGCCTGCGTTCGTCTGAATCCCTCTAGCGCGAACGAGACTTACCCAACGGTCTGCGGCGTGCTCCCAGCGGTAATGACGACGAACGATTTCTCGGCTGGCCCGGCCGATGACTTGACGAAACTCCTCTTCCTCCAGCAGCAGTACGATCCGATCTGCCAAGCTGTCCCCCGCCCCTTCGGCGAGCAGACCATCTACCGCAAATTCGAGCACCGGGGCGTCGCTGGCGTCCAGCATGGGCAAGCCGGCGGCCATCGCTTCGATGCGCGTTAACATCGACGCCGGCTCATCGCCCGGTAACAGCACCAGGCAATCCGCCAAGAGGTACCTGTCCGAGATGGAATAGGGCGACCCGGCCGGCAGGCAGGCAATCCGTTCCGGAGCGTAGGCGGCAAGCCCATGCTGCTTCGGTCGTTCAAGCAATTCACGGGAAGACCCGGATCCGGGGGAGTCGGCGGCAAGGAACACCAACATCGCCTCCGGTACGCGATCCAGCACTTCCGTAAGAGCCGAGACAATGTGCCCCTCATCCCTAAGCGGCGGCCAACTGCCGGCCAGCAGAACGATTTTGCGGTTCGTCCATCCCAGCTCCATCAGCCGCTGCTGACGCTGCTGTTCCCCATCTGGCGTCCAACGCAGCACCGCCTGCTCCTCTAAGCTCGCCCCCGGCAAATGCACCCATACCGGAGTGACCAAGGAGGGGAACTGCGCCAGCAACTCGGCTTTAGTCCGTTCACTGCCGACGATCAGGCCGTCCACGCTTTCCAGAATTTGCGTCGGACATGCCTTGGGATGGCAGGGAGGAGAAAAGATCCGGGCAGAGGGCAACGTCAACAGTACGCGGGAGAGTGGAAGCCGAGCTTTAAGTTGACAGGCCAGCAGCGGTCGGCCATGAACGTCCACCGTATCCGGCCGCCACTTGCGCAAGTGCCGCAGCAGTGACTCCAGGTAGAGACGTCCTCCGGGCAAGCAATAAAAAGGGACGCCCCCCATCCAGCCTTGGGACGGTAAATGCCCGTCAGCAACGCCAAAGAGGCGAATGTGCAGCTGCTCTGCCGCATGAGGGAGCATTCGTTCCAGCACCCTCTTCACTGGACGGTGTTTTCCTGATGCAGCCGCAAGGGCGTCAGGCGCGATCACCGCGACTTTTTCCCGATCCATGTGAAGTCCCCCTCCTTACCGTTTCGCTTGCATTCGATATCCTAAATATACGAAAACCTCCCGGCAATTGTGACACCTTCTTGGAAGATGAGCCTAATTTGCCAAAGGCGACGATCCATCCGCAGTTCGCCCGAAAACAGGCGGCTGTCGCAGCACAGTCGTCCACGCTAATGAACCGGGACAACATACACTGAAGGAAGACGCACGGGAAGGAGGAAACCCACTTGAGTCAGGACACTATCGGAATCCTGCTGAATTCCAGCATGTACCGAGGGATCCCCACGCGCAGAACTGGCCAAGAGTGGATCACAGGGTATGAAGAAGCGGCGCGGGAATATGGATTAACCCCCGTTTTCTTGCGTCTTGCTGGCATCGATCCGGCAGGGGCCAGATGTGTCGCGTATGTTTATAATGGCATCGAATACGTAGAGCAACAGCTGCCCTTGCCTGCGGTGATCCATAACCGAGCGTTATACCCCAGACTCGCAGCTCGAAAAAGACTCCAATCCCTGAATGCCCGGGGCATCACGATCTTTAATACGACCAACCGTTATGGAAAAGACTTCATCCACCGCTTGCTTTGGGGCGCTCCTCACTTGCGGCCGTACCTTCCGGCGGCGATGCCGTTAAACTCCGGCAACTTGCGGAAAATGATGTCCCGCCATAGTGACCTCATCCTAAAGCCGATCCGCGGCTCCGTTGGCCATGGCGTAATGCGATTGCGATATATGCCGTCGTCAGGGTGGGAACTCACTTATGCTTCGCCACTAGGCAAGCAGCAATGGAGGACGGTTCGACTGCACCGGGGACAACTGCCGCCCTGGGCCCGGCGCATGCTACGGCGTACGCCGTATCTCGTGCAAGAGCGTATTCCGCTGGCGGAATACGAGCAGCGCCCCATCGATCTGCGGATCACCGTCCAGCGGGGCGGCGGAGGCGATTGGAGCGTGACCGGGCGCTTCGCCAAAGTCGCTGCTGCAGGCAGCTTTGTGTGTAACCTCGCCAGAGGCGGCGAAGCCCTTCCCGCTGAGGAGCTGCTGGCCAAAGCGCTCCCGGAGCGGATCGTCCCGGCGGCCCTTGCTCACGTCAATGAGCTTGCCCTGACCATCTCCCGCTATCTGGGCAACCGTCTCCCGCATCTCGCCGACCTGGGGCTGGACATTGGCTTAACCGCAAGCGGGAAGCCTTACTTTATCGAATGCAATGGGCGTGACCAGCGTTACGGCTTTCGAAAAGCCGGATTGCTGGATGCTTGGAAGGATTCGTATCGTCAGCCGATGGCTTACGCCCGTTATTTGTTAGACCAATCGGACCGGGCCTAGCCAAATGACCAAAGCCCAAAAAAAAGGGCAGATTCCTCTCCACAGAGCAGGCTGCAAACCGCCTCCGGAAGGAATCATGCCCTTTCGTTTCATAGATTTAATGATAACGGACATCCGCAATGTGAAATGGCGGGTACAAGACCGCCAGCAAGTAAGCTGCAGCCGCAAACAAGGCGATGAGCAGCAATGTCAGCACATCGTACCGGGAATAGGAAGTCGGGTAATAATACGTGCGCGGCCGATTCCCGTCGAACGCTTTCGCTTCCATGGCGACAGCAACGCGATGGGCCCGCCGGATGCTCTGGGATAGCAGCGGCACAGCATACAGCTTCGCATGCGCGACAAGGCCGGGCAGTCCGCGCGGACGGCGAACGCCGCGGATCAGCAGCGCATTGCGTCGGACAAGCAGCTCCTCCCAGACCATGGGAAGTAGCCGGACCGAGGCCATAAAGCTGTAGGCGTATTTTGGCGGCAGCTTCGCCTGCTGCATCAGCGCGTAAAACAAGGCGACCGAAGGAGTCGTCAACACGAACAACAGCCCTTCGGCGGCAAAGGCCACCGCTTTAAACCCGATATGAATCCCCCGGTAAAAGCTTTCTTCGGAGATGCGGAACAATCCCCACGACCACCAAATTTCCGTCCCTTTGCCAAACAGAATCATCGTCGCCGCTGAGGAGGCAAAAATCAGCGCAAAGGGGAACAGAAGCAAGGCGACTTTCCAGGGCTCATATCCGCTGAACAGGAACAGCAGGAACGTAAACAAGATCGCCTGATAAAAAATAAAATCGAGCCGGTGCGTAAATAACGTCAGCAGAAACAGCAGGATCATCAACGCCAGCTTGGCGGCCGGATTCGCCTGGTGCAGCCAAGTCCGCCGCTTCGGGGTCAGAAAACGTCTCATCTTGATATCACCGCCTCTGGACCGGAACTCCCGTGTTGTTTGATTTTCGCGGAGGTGGTATCCGCTCCCCGTCCGGCCGATCCATTTGATCCAGGTGACTCACCGGCACCTGCCGGAGATCGATCCACCCGCCGGGTCAACCGCTGCGACGTTAGCCGTCCGTCCCGCACCTCCCAATGCTGGGTGGCCACCTGCTCCGCAATCCGCTCTTCATGGGTAACCATAAGAATCGCCGTCCCGCGCCGGCGCAACGCCTCGCATAGCTGCAGGATGGCGAACGTGTTCGCCGCATCCTGGCCGAAGGTCGGCTCATCTAGCAACAGCAGCCGTTGCTCGCGCACCGCAGCCGCAGCCACGCTAAGACGCCGCTTCTGGCCCAGCGACAACTGGTAAGGATGCCGCATCTCCAAGCCGGTTAGACCAAACTGCTCCAGATACGCCGTCACCCGACGGTTCAGCGCATCGCCGCCAAGTCCGTCCTCCCTCAGCGAGAAGGCGACTTCGTCCACCACCCGATCGGCGACAAACTGAAACTCCGGATTCTGGAACACAAATCCGATCTCACGAGCGGTCGACTCCAGCATTCGTCTGCGGGCACGGCGGCTGAGCTTCCCTGTCTCGATCCGCTTTCCCTGCAGCACGAATGCTCCCTCTGATGGCAACAAGCCGATCAGGCTGAGCAACAGCGAGCTTTTCCCAGCACCGTTAGGTCCTGTGATCGCAATCCAATCCCCGGGATACACGGCGGCTTGCCCGACTTCAATCACCGGCCGCCCTTGCCGGAACCCGCAAAAATCGGTCAGTTCCACGGCGGCAGGTCCATCCAATCGCCGTTCATCTTTCACCGGCTCTAGCAATCGACGGCCGGCTTCGGTGGCAAAATACGCCTCCCAGACGCCGGGATACCAGATCCCAAACTCAATGAGCTCGGAACGGTACGTGTCAAACGCTACGTCCGGTGCCCCCTCGCCCAGCACCTGCCCGTCCGGTCCAAACAACACGACGCGGTCAACGAGACCCAGTGCCGTCAACTCCTCGATCCGGTGCTCCACGATAATCAAGGTGCGATCCTCGGCCACCTTGGCGATCGCTTGCCAGATTTGCTCGCGGCCCTGCGGGTCCAGCAAAGCCGAAGGCTCATCCAGCAGCAGCACCTCCGGATCGCCAAGCAGCACCGATGCGAGCGCCAACCGTTGCTTCATCCCTTGGGACAGCGAATCGATCGGCACATGGATCTCAGGCAGGTCCAGGCCCACCTTGGCCAATGCGGCCTGCATCCGCGCGGGCATATCCTGCTTCGGCACGCCTAAATTTTCTAAGGCAAAAGCCAACTCCTCATCCACATAAGGCATACAAAACTGCGTATCCGGATCCTGGAACAGAAAGCGCCACGACGAGGGAAGCTGCTGCGCGGACGTGCGCATCGGAATCTCTACCAAGTCTGGAATGATGCCGCTCAGCACCTGGAGCAGCGTCGATTTGCCGCATCCGCTGGGACCCAGCAGCAGCACATGCTCCCCGCGCCGCACCGAGAAATCCAAATCCTTAAACACAAACCGGTCTTCACCCGGGAACTTGAGCCGCAGCTCCCGGACCTCAGCTGCCGTCGTTTCCTTCCGCATCAGTCATTCAACGCCGCATAGTCTTTCGGATCAACCGGTCGCAGCAGCGTCGTAACCCCTGTCGCCTCTACGGCCTTCACGACGGCATAAGCGAAGTACCCGCAGATCAGCGCCGAGCTGACGGCCCGCATCGCATATTTGGCGGTCAAGAGCCATGGCTCGTAATCCTGCACATATCCGTAGAAGAAATCCGGGATAACCGAACCCACGGCAGCTCCGATCCCGGCTAATGCAGCAACGGAGCCGGAAAATTTCCGATACCGGAACGCAGCGAACACCAGCTCCGCCCCTAAGCCTTGCAGCACGCTGTAAAGAATCAGCTGAACTCCCCATTCGCTGCCGAACAAAATTTCCACATGGGCCGCAGCGACCTCCGCGATCAACGCCACCCCCGGTTTGCGGATCAGCAAGAACACCAGCGTTGCAGCCAGGAACCACATTCCGTACACCAGTTCATCGGCCTGGAAGAACAGGGGGGAGAACAAATTGTACACCGAGCTCCAGAAGTGATACACCACGCCCAGCACCAACGAAACCAACACCGTCACCAGCACATCGCTTAGCTTGAGGCCACGCCCCGTTCTTTTTTGAACAACCTCCGACATCTTCATCTCTCCTCTTGATCATTTGGTTTAAATCCTCGCATCGTAAAAAAAACCGCCTGAATAAGCTCAGACGGCGGTCAGGTCACGGGGGCGCACGTAGGCACAAAAAGTCCCGGACGATCGATTCTCTACGCTGGCATTATCCAGATCAGATTAACGGTCCGCGGCGCAATATGCCGCTATCTCAGCCTGATTCGCTCAAGCCCCCGTATCCCTATGCGATTGATATAAACATACACCAACTCCGCCCAGGCATCAAGCCTAAATTTGTACAAATCTGTAAACTAGGAGTTACCCGTCCTGTATTGATTTCGGCCTGATTCTGTGTCAAGATAAGCGGAAGTGGCAACGAATTCATCAATACCAATGCAGCATTACTGGACAGACTAGGAGGATGCGATTTGGCCGCGACATGGATGAAATGGATGACAGAGCTCTCCTCCCGGAAATGGTTATCCCGGTTGATGGGCAAGTTCTCCCATTCGGGGGTTAGCCGAGCAATGATCCCTTTTTTCGCAAAATCGTATGGCATTCCGCTGCATGAAGCGGAGAAGGAGCTTCGGGAATATCGCACGTTAAACGAGTTCTTCACCCGCAAATTAAAGCCGGGCATGCGCCCGCTGCACGCGGAGCCGGGAGTGATGATCAGTCCAGTGGACGCGCTGATTACGTTTATGGGCGAGGTGCAATCCGGCACGATCTTGAACGTCAAAGGACAGGATTATTCCTTGGAAGCGCTGCTGGACGGCTCCCCTCGTGTAGAATTGTACAAACACGGTTACGCCTTTGTTCTTTATCTGAGTCCTACCGATTATCACCGGATTCACGCACCCGTGACGGGCAAGAAGCTGGAATGCGAGCACATCAAAGGCCGGGCCTACCCGGTGAACGATTTTGGCATGCGCCATATGAAGAAGGTGTTGTGCCGAAACGAACGCTTGATCACTTACATTTCCCACGACTATGGGGAAATCGCCCTCGTGAAGGTCGGCGCGATGAACGTGAGCAGCATCCAGTACACCGACCCTTCGGCAAAATCCTGGGAGCAAGGCGACGACCTGGCTTATTTCGAGTTTGGATCCACCGTCGTTCTGCTCACCCAGAACGGCACCTTCACCCCATTGCCTGAACTTGCGCCCGGACAGAAGGTACGGATGGGCGAAGCGCTGGGCTGGTTTAACTCCGCAAAACCAAGCTAATTCAGTGATCATCGCCCGCCGGCTTCGGCCGGCTCTTCCCCTTTATTGCACCGTAATGCTGCCGATGGAAGTCTCCAGCGCGACCAACGGCCCTCCGCCGCCCCGCTCGCTTCGTCCCTTCGCGGCTCCAATGACTTCGCCCAGTTCGCTGGACGTTTCGAGATCGCAGGCTAACGACGGATCAAGCGTTGCCGTGATGCTGCCAACATCGGTGATGGCTTGAAGCTGACCGCCCGTATCCAGCGTGAGAATATCTAGATTGATGCTGCCGGTGGCTGTACGGATCGATGAATCCCCGGACAGACGGGCATCCTCGACCCGAATCGACCCGACCTCTCCCTTCAGCCGGTAGGTTCCCGTAAGCCCGCTCGCCGCGATCTCCCCGACATGGTTCGTGACTTCAAACTCCTGAATCCCGGCAGGGACCTCAACGACATAATCGATGCGGAATTCGGTAAAATGCAGCTCCTTCTGCGCCCAATCCCATAAATTTTGGTCCGGCGCGCCTTTGGCGTGCACGCGCACCTGAGCCGTATTGCCCTGAGAGGTGACGGTCACCTCGCTCTGTTCAAACAACGTATCCAGCTTCTCCTTACGTGCCGGCAGATCCGCGGCCTGGATGGTCGCTTTCACCACGATCTGATCGGACGTGCCTTCCTTCAACTCAAGACGCCCTACGGCATTCTCCAGCTGCAGCTTGCTGGCGTTGCCGATGGCTTCGCTTGTCGAAAGGTCATGCGAGCGTCCCGTGAACGTCAAATCGTCCTTCCACTCGTCTGCGGCCAGCGCCACCGACTGCTGCACGGATGCCGCGGTCTCGCTAATCGATTGGCTTATTGAATCAACGGTATTCCCCAAGGTCTGCCCCCATTGCTGCTGCAGCGTTTCATTTTCCGCCGGACCGCAACCTGAAGCCAGGGCCAGAAGTACGGCCGATGCCGCCAGCCATGCGATTTGGGATGTACGTTTCTTTCGCATTTTCGTCCTCCTTCTATTTCCATCTATCCTGAGCTTATACCAAGGTTCCCGGGAACCACCACAGGCGCGGGACCGGTTTGCTCCCTAGACTTTGGTCAAGGAGACGGTTCGCAGGGCAAGCGGAAAAACCGCCGAGCATGAAGCCCGGCGGTCGATAAATGAAGCTTATTTAACTTTAGGGTGGGTTGGGTTAGATTAGAGTAGCCTGCTTAGCGGATTTCGGACGGGCTTTTTCCCGTATATTGTTTGAACTGGCGACTGAAGAAGAAGATATCCCGATACCCCAGCGCATCCGCAACCTCGGTCACATTCATGCCGGCATGCAGGAGCAAATGCTGCGCCCGGTCGATCCTTGACTTGATGATGTAAGACTGCACGGACATCCCGATAATTTCCTTGAATTTAATCGAGAAATAGCGCGGGGATAAGCCCGCCCGGGCAGCCAAATCCTGCACTTTGTGGGGAAGTCCGGGATGTTGCAGCACATAATTCGCCACTTCATGAATCACTTCATGCAGTTGGTTGCTGACCTTCTTCTCCACCGGCACTTGCCGCTCCTCCCGCAGCAAATGGATCAACAGCTGCTTGAGAATCAGCTGGGCCTCCTCCTCGGCGGCATAGGCTTTCATCAAGAATAAACGGACGTAACGAGACAACATATATTCGAAATCCAGCGTATCCTCCAGTACGCGGTAGGGACCCGGCACTTCCGTCACGGGCTCATGGACGTCGAAATGAATGTACGTCAGCACCAGCGGTTTCTGCGGGTTGTGCGTGGCACTGGTGTGATCCCCTTTTCGGAACAGGAAGCAGCTGCCTTTACTGACCGGAATGGGTTGGTCGTTCAGGACCACCGTACCTTCACCGCTCCACACATAGAAGAGATCATAATTCTGCAACGGCTTCTCCCGCTTGTGCCATTTCCAACCGGGTTCGCATACGATTTTGGCGAATGCCGGCTTCAATTCAAATGATGATGGTGAAACGTGAAGCATGTCCTTCCCCCCCATAAAAAAACTACAAACGCATCATTTTGCCTGATCCGTACAGTATCCTGCCCTCCTATTTTAATAACGAGGACAAGTTTATCACCTTTATTATACCTTTAAAGCGCACGGGTTTAAATATCCCCCCAGGCCGCTTTCATTCGAAATACACCCTCAAATGTAAATTGGTTCTTTTTTCTTGTCAATTTCCGGCGTAAGCTGAATGTCAAACAATCGGAGGGGGAACCATCCATGCGCAGAAAAGAATTTAGCATCACAGAAGAGGCGGAAATTCGCGAGTTTTTGCAGGAGATGAGCTTCGGTTTTCTCGGTACGGTAGGCGAGGACGGCTGGAGCCGGGTCACGCCGCTCAAATTCGTTTATGATGGCGAGCATTTCTATTTTCACGGAAGTCTGGCCGGAGAGAAAATGAAGCAGATCACTCGGGATCCGCAGGTCTGCTTCACGGTAGCCAAGGAGTATGCGATCATTCCGTCGTGTTTTACCGATCCCAAGCTGGCCTGCCCGGCCCACCAAGAAAAATAAGCCAAATCCGTTGTGATTTCACCGTGACGTGCCCGAGTCGAAATGATATAATGTTAGGCAGTTTAAGACGTTACTGTCCTAAAATATCAAACCGATTTGGAAGGATGAATGTGATGAACCCACTCGCGGAGCAGTTAAACGAGAGCGTCAAATCCGGCAACCGGCACGTGTATGACATGCTGTCCACGCTGGGCAAGGAAATTTACTTCCCGAAGGAAGGCATTTTAAGCCAATCTGCCGAAGCTTCAGCCCACGCTAAGAAATATAACGCTACGATCGGCATCGCTACCGAAAACGGCATCCCGATGCATCTGGCAGCGATTCAGGACACGTTGTCCGCCTATAAACCGCAGGATTTGTACCCTTATGCCCCGCCAGCAGGCAAACCTGAGCTGCGCAGCGTATGGCGTGACAAAATGATCCAGGAGAACCCGTCGCTCGAAGGCAAGAGCTTCGGCCAACCGATTGTTACCAACGCCCTGACCCACGGGCTCAGCATCGTCGCCGACCTGTTCGTTGATGAAGGCGATGTTGTCATTTATCCGGACAAAAACTGGGAGAACTACGAGCTTACCTTCGGCATTCGCCGTCACGCCGACATCGTGAATTTCCCGCTGTTTACCGAAGACATGACCTTCAACAGCGCCGGATTGCGTGAAGCGCTGCTAGCTCAGAAGGACAAAGGCAAAGCGATCGTTATCTTGAACTTCCCGAACAATCCAACCGGATATACGCCGGGCGCCAAGGAAGGCGGAGAGATCGTAGCTGCCATCCAGGCAGCGGCCGAAGAAGGAATTAATGTGGTCGTCGTGACCGACGACGCTTATTTTGGGTTGTTTTTCGAAGATTCCCTTCATGAATCATTGTTTGGCAAGCTGGCAGGACTGCATCCGCGCATTTTGCCGATCAAAGTGGACGGCGCAACGAAAGAAGAATACGTCTGGGGCTTCCGCGTCGGATTTATTACTTACGCCGCCGAAGACCAAGCGGTGCTGACCGCATTGGAACAGAAGACGTTGGGGATCATCCGCGCCACGATTTCGAGCGGTGCCCATCCTTCGCAGACGTTTGTGCTTCATGCCCTGAAATCTCCGGAATTTACCGCCCAGAAGGAAGAGAAATTCCGGATTATGAAAGGCCGGGCCAATAAAGTCAAAGCCTTGCTCGACAGCGGCAAGTATGGGGACGTTTGGGAATACTATCCGTTTAATTCCGGCTATTTCATGTGCCTGAAGCTCAAGACGGTTGCGGCGGAAGCGCTGCGCCAGCATCTGATCCACCAGTACGGTATCGGCACGATCGCGCTGGGCGAAACCGACCTGCGGATCGCCTTCTCCTGTATCGCGGAGGAACATCTGGAGGAACTGTTTGATCTGATCTATCAAGGAGTCCTAGACCTGCAGGGCAAATAGGCGGCGGGTCCGTCGGAGAACGGCACATTGGCCCACGCACGCCAGCCCCTCTTCTCATACAATACGGTGTACTATCACAATACACCTAAATGGGAAAGGGGAATGAAGATGAGTGGAATTGAAGAAGCAAGAGGCGGCTACGGGGGCGGCTACGGCGGCCTGTTTACGAGCACGGGTGTGATCCTGGTTCTCTTTATCCTGTTGGTTATCGTTAGCCGCTCCATCCTGTATTAATCTGCTGAATAAAAAGTTTCCAAGCAAAAACGGACCGTTCCCGGGTGGGGGACGGTCCGTTCTAGCTATTCCTCGTCTTCGTCCTCCTCGCGCCACCTGCGCTTCCAGGAAGAACGCATGCCTATCGCCAGCAGCAAGCCTGCGGCCATGGAACCAAACGTCAAAAGGGCATCACCGCCCGGTATGACGGCCATCGGCAGCCATAGCAATACCGTGATCGCGAACAGCAATCGGGAGCTTAATCGAAGCGTCGCCGTCTTCCGTGCGCCGGCAGGCAATGGATAGAAGGAGGCTGCCGGTGAGTCCCGATGGGTTTGGCGTAAGGCGGCTAGCTGTATGCCCGACAGGAACACAAACAGCAAGTGAATCGCCAGTCCGAGCCAGGATTTGTCATTCCATCCCGTCAGCACCATGCCCAGCAGTGTTAGGCGAAGCAGGATGCCCGACAGCTCGCTGCGGACAAACGTCTTGACCAGCAAATAAAGGTAGGCCTCGGCCGGCTGCCACGGAATCCGGTTGCCGATGCCGGACAACCAGCGGCGGTGGATCACCTTCTGTCCTTCCGACGGCACATCCACGAACCAACCGAGAATCATCTGCACCCGGGCAGCCGCCGTGCGTTCAGCGGTGATCAGGTTCTCCCAAGGGACCCTGTATTTCATCGGAAGCCGCAAGATCAGGCCGTAATTGAGGCTGACGAGCACCGTGAACAAGGTGCTTTTCCAGGCTGGCTGCCAGATCCAAGCCGCCGTCATCAGCAGCACAAAGCACCAGCGCAGCAAGCGGTACCCGGCTCTGGCCCGGGACGTCGTAATTCTGAGCTCCTGCCAAGCTCCATAGGCACTTAACGCCTTGAGCAACAGCAGGGCGACCAGCATCAGCCATAGGGGCTGAATAGCCCCGCCCTCTCCGCTGAGCTGATACAACGGCCAAGCCAGCAACACCACAATATAGAGTCCAACCAGCTTATAAATCAGTCCGTTCCGAAAAGCCGGGGCTAGGTAGGCCTTCATTTGAGTCTCCTGCGGCAGTAAGAAAATTACGTCAGCCGGCTGCGCATAGGTTCGAAATCCGGCATATACGGTCAGCGGACCCCATAACAGCAGCAAAATCCAGCGAATCGGCAAACCGGACGGAATGTTTTGCAGAAACGCCGTATACCAGGCCGAAAACGCAATAACGAGCAGGAGCAGCAAGAAGGCGAGGCCGCTCTGAAAGACATAGGGCAAATACGGGAGCACTTTGCCCCAGAAGGCCGCTCTCCGCTGGCTTCGCAGCGTTTGAAGCTCCATCGCTATTCGCCGTCCTTCACTAAGGCGTAGAACATTTGCTCCAGCGAAGCTCCCGAGGCTTGCGACTGCTCCCCGATGTCAGCCAGCGTCCCTTGGGCCAGCACTCTCCCCCGGTGCAGAACGATAAAGCGGTCGCAGTAATTTTCAATCGTTGATAGAATATGCGAGCTTAATAGAATCGAGGCGCCGCCTTGTTTCATTTCCAACATGAAATCAAGCAATGACCGGATGCCCAGCGGGTCCAATCCCAGAAACGGTTCATCGATAATATACAGCGGCGGCCGGGCGACGAACGCACACATGATCATCACCTTCTGCTTCATCCCTTTGGAGAGATGGGCTGACAGGCTGTCCGCCTTCTCTTCCATATGGAACAGCTTCAGCAGATGATCCGCCCGCTCCCGGTAAGCCGCCGGCTCCACGCCGTAAGCCCGGGCCGCAAACTCCAAATGCTCCTGTACCGTCAATTCCTCATAGAGCAACGGCGACTCCGGAACGAAGGCCAACTGTGATTGGTACGTTTCCGGCGCTTCGTCCCGCGTGTTGCCGGAGATGCGAATCTCTCCCCGATGCGGCGTCATCAGTCCCAGAATATGCTTCATGGTCGTGCTCTTACCGGCTCCGTTTAACCCGATCAGCCCAACCATTTCCCCCGGCTTCACCACGAAGCTAACCTCGTGAATTACAGGCCTTCCCAAGCTGTAGCCGCCGCTCAGCTCGTCTACCTGCAATACGGGCAATTCACTCTCACTCAAATCTAACGCCTCCCACGTTCCGCCTAACTGCGCGGCGGCTTATTTTTCAACCACTTCGGAGCGCCTTTATTCTTCCGATCCGAAAGACGCTCCTTCTTCCGCTCCGCGGTTGGCGATGCCTTCCGCGGTCCTCCGTGACCGGAAGCTGGCCGGTCGGAAATCTGCGCGGACGGGTGTGTTCGCCCGCTGCCGCCTTCCCCTGCTGTACGGCCTGCGGTCCCCGATGAGCCTGCGCGGCGAGGAGCCGCGTCTGCGCCGGCCTTGCCGCGAACGGAGGAACGAGTTCGCTTGCCGGAACCCGCCTCGCCGGCATCCACCAGCTTCCCGCTATATAACGCCTTGGGCTCAATCTCAATGCCCAGTTCTCGAGCGAATTTACGCATGATGAACTCTTCCTGCGGCGTAACGATCGATACGGCCAGCCCTTTCCGGCCCATACGGCCAGTTCGGCCGACCCGGTGAACGTAATGCTCGGAATCAATGGGCGGATCGAGGTTAACGACCAGGGCCAAATTCTCAATGTCCAGTCCTCGGGCAGCAACGTCGCTCGCCACCAGCACGCGGATTTTCCCCTCGCGGAATCGCTGCAGCGTCAAGCTGCGCGCCGTTTTGTCCGCATCTCCATATAAAGCTCCGGCGCTGAGACCAACATAATTCATCTTCGCCTCAACTTCGGCAATCTGATCCGTATTGTTGATAAAAACAATCGTCCGCTCCGGTTCGAAGTGGCGTACGATCCGCCGCAGCATATCGATTTTGTCCCGCGCTTCGGATACGAAGTAAAGATGCTCCACCGTTTTGGACGTCCGCTGCTCCGGTTCGATCCCGATTTCAAGCGGCTCCTTCATCTCTTTCGCCGCCAATGCCCGAATATCCGGGTTAATCGTCGCCGACAGGAACATCAGCTGGCAGTCCCGCAACGTCCCGCGCAGAATATGCTCCACGTCTGCCGTGCCGCCGAGCTGGAACATTTGATCCACCTCGTCCACAACAACGGTGAGCAGCGTATGCAGCTTTAGCTTGCGGAGCGCCAAAATTTCGCGGATGCGTCCCGGCGTGCCCACGACAAGTTGGGGATGCAGCTTCAGCTTCTCCAGCTGGCGCTTGATCGCTGCGCCGCCGATCAACGCCTGACTTCTGATCCCCAGCGGTTCTCCGTACTTCTCCGCCTCCCGCAAAATTTGCATCGCCAACTCCTGGGTTGGTGCCAAAATTAACCCCTGTAACGTCTTCTCCCCAGGGTTAATCCGTTGCAGCAATGGCAGCAGGTAAGCCAGCGTTTTCCCCGTCCCCGTCTGCGACTGCGCAAGGATATCCCTGCCTTCCAGCGCCGCAGGGATACACTCCGCTTGAACCGGTGACGGCTCCGATATTCCGTAGTCCAGCAAGGCTGCGGTCAACTGTTCACCAATTCCCAGCCCGGCAAATGTAATATTCGTCATTTCGCCATTCATCCTTTATTTTCAAAGTACTTGATGTCCTATGCCAATATTTTCATTATATGCGATAAGCCTAAGTCACAACAAATCCACACCGACGCAAATAGCCTGCCTTCACAGGCAGGCTATTTCTTATTCATCATTCGATAGCTTAACCGGTCCGCCAATCGCGGGAACATCTGGTACCACTTCGCTCCTGCGCCGGCGATCCAAGGCAGGTTGATCTCCATCGTGCCTTTCTCTGCCGCCTTTACCATCGCTTTGGCCACGCGCTCCGGCTTGAGCATCATCCAACGCACGTTCTTGACATAACCGCCGCTTGGATCCGCAATGTCAAAAAAAGGCGTATCAATCGGTCCCGGATTAATCGTCGACACCGAAATGCCGTACTCCCGGACCTCTTGGCGCAATGCGCTGCTAAAGCCAATAACCGCATGCTTCGTCGCGGTGTAGGCCGCAGACTTGGCCGTGCCGATTTTGCCGGCCATCGAAGCGACATTAACGATCCGTCCGGAACGGGCAGCCTTCATCGTGGGAAGAACCGCCTTCGTGCACCGAACCATACCTATGTAATTGACGTTCATCATCTCCGCAAATTCGGAAATCGGCATTTGGTCCAAGGATTCGAACTTGCCGTAACCTGCATTGTTTAACAGGACATCCACCTGTCCAAACTCCGTCAGGACCTGGTCGAATCCTTCCTTCACGGAAGCGTCGCTGCCAACGTCCATCTCCAGTACCCGATAAGGTCCGGCCAAACTCGCCGCAACCCGGTTCAACTTCTCCGCATTCCGGGCAGCCAGAACGACCACAGCGCCGCGCTCAGACAACCTCTGCGCCGCCAATGCGCCAATCCCGCTGGATGCGCCGGTGACGACAACGATTTTGCCCTCTAATGACATACTCACCTGTAACTTCCCTTCAAGAGATAGTTCAAAAAGTCATCTTCCGTTCACGAAGTCGCATCAAGAAAGTGATTTAACCATGACTTTCTGCTGTACCTAATCTTAAGAGATCATCACTTGAATGTCCAGTTCGCCGATGCCATCCATCAATAGCGGGATGCAAAGTGCCTTGCGTGGTCCAATCCCCGCCGCATGCTCCATCTTGAGAACCTGCGGAGGCGTGATGTCCACAACAATTCCCTGATTGGACAAAATCGTGCTGGCATTCCCGCTGATCATGTTGCCAAGCTCAGAGATCGCGCTTTGTCCCATCTCATCCATTTCCGTCAGGGCGAATCCGCCCATCATCGCCGAAACGATGCGCAGCGCCACGGCCTCTTGCAAACCGAACACCACTATGCCGCTGAAATGGCCCGTCATTCCGATTTGAATCCATATATGATCCTGCACAGGAATTACTTCTTTAACCCCCATACTCCCAGTCGAAGGCGAAACTTGAACAACCTGTTGAATAACCGAACGTGCGGATTCAAGAAAAGGATTTATGACTTCTGCTTTCAAAAGAATGCGCCCCTTTTCACTAGAAGAATAACTTTACGATACAATAGACCCAACATTTAGTTAAAACTTATTATACTTTATTCCTAGGAATAAGTCATTAAAAATCGAATCATGGAGACAAAACTGATGCTGAAGTAGGATTTTGTCGAACACAGTCGAATGTCGTGTCATTGATTTAGCCAACGAAATTCCCCTATAATGAATTAATCATGGAGGAAGGCGCCGTATCCGGCGCATTTCCCAAGGAACGGGAAAGAAAGGAGGCCTTCTGGTGAATATTAGTCAGTTGGAGACGTTGATTACGATCTCCAAAACAAAAAGCTTCCGAAAGGCTGGCGAACTGCTCAACCTGACCCAACCCGCAGTCTCGGCTCAAATCAAAAGCCTGGAGGATGAGTTTAACACCGTATTGGTTGACCGCAACCAACCGGTTACCCTGACGGACCGGGGGCAAGTATTCCTGGAGCAAGCGGAACGCATTCTGGACATCGTTGAAGAACTCAAGCAGAAGCTGTCCGATATGGAGCATACCCCGCAAGGCCATATTGTATTAGGGACTACCACATCGATCGCCATTCAAATTCTGCCGCGGATCTTATCGTACTTCCAAGACCAGTTCCCGCTGATCAAAACCACCATTCAATCCATGCCCTCCAGCCAAATTTATCAGAACGTGGAGCAGGGGCTAGTTGACATCGGGATCGGGTATTTAATCGAAAACAACCCGCAAGTGCTCTCGTCGGTGCTGTATTATGATACGTTCGAATTCGTCGTTTCTCCGCTGCACCCCTTGGCAAGCAACCCATCTCCCACGCTGGATTCACTGCGCGGCATCCCGATGATTATGCTGTCTCCCGATACGGTCGGACGGCGGTTTATCGACGAGGTCTTCCGGCAACATAACATCGAACCGCACATCGTGATGGAGTTGTCCAGCAGTGAGGAAGTCAAACGGATGGTAGAGATCAATCTCGGGGCGGCGATCATTTCACGGCAATCGATATTACGCGAGTTGAAACAAGGCACGCTAAAGGTTGTGCCGATCCCTGAGCTTGAAGTCACTCACCCGGTTGGCGTCATTTACAAATCCAGCCGATATATCAACTCGGCGATGCAGCAGTTTCTGGGCGACCTGAAGGGCATGCCGGAAACCCATTTTATCAGTTCTGAGTAAACGGAGATACTTCGTGCTCATCAGGCACAACACCTCAACGCAACAGAAAGGAGCAGTCTTCCATGAAGTTTGACCTTCACACCCATCATTTCCGCTGCGGCCATGCGGACGGGAACATCCGCGATTACATTGAAGCCGGACTGTCTGCCGGATTATCGGTCATCGGGATCAGCGATCATACGCCATACTTCGGCCATGATGAGGATCAGCCTTTTCCCCGAATCGCCATGGGCAAACAAGCTTTTGCCGGATATGTTGAGGAAGTGCTGAAGTTAAAGCAGGAGTACGCTGGCCGAATCGATGTTCTGCTGGGGATCGAATCGGATTTCTTCCCGGAACATCTGGGCGCTTACCGGAATATGCTGAACCAGTATCCTTTTGATTATATTATCGGTTCCGTTCATAGCGTTAGTGAGGTAAGCATCTTCAACAAAAATCGTTGGAAGGGCCTTAGCCAAGAGGAGAAAGTAGCCAGCAAAGAAGCCTATTACGATTTGATCCGCCAATCGGCCCGCAGCGGATTGTTTCAGATTATGGGACACATCGACGCGATGAAGGGCAACTACCCGGCATTTACGGATATTCCGGCTGCACAAGCGATTGACGATACATTAAAAACGATTGCCGAGCACGGGGTGGCCATCGAAATTAACACCTCCGGGAAAACCAAGCTGAGCGGCGGATGGTATCCTGACGATTCCATTCTCGAACGGGCTCTTCATTTCGGGGTTTCCGTCACTTTCGGCTCCGATGCCCACATCCCGTCCCGGGTTGGAGATGAATGGGAAGAAGTCGCCCAACGCTTGAAGGAAATCGGATTTCAGGAATGGGTCTATTTCAAAAATAAACAGAAAGTCACCGTTCCTCTGTAGACAAAAAAAGAGAACCCGATCACGTCCTTCGGGTTCTTAAGAGAGATATATATTCAAAAGGGGGTCATGTAATAAGTGTACCCCCTTTCTATTAGGGTTTGATCACAGCTATATTTCATTTGTGTAACAAAAACGATCACTTATGTTTCAAAGGACTTCCCTTCGATGATATATCGTTTGAGCGCCAATCTTCGGCCTCTTCGCCACGCCGGGGAGAGCCTTCCGGCTTCCCGCAGACCGCATTTCCGAAGGACGCGCTCCGATGCCGGATTGTCCGGGCTGCAGCGTGCTTCGACGCAGCCGAGCCCAAGTGTCTCAAAAGCGAAATCCAGCACACTCGCTGCCGCTTCCGTTGCATAGCCCTGGTTCCAATGCGCCGGGGAGATCAGATAGCCGAGTCGCGCAGTTTGTCCCTCAACGTCCCAATGCTGCAGCGAGCATAAACCAATCCAATCTCCTTCCGCTTTACGAATCACAGCAAAGTGAAGATCCCGCAATACACGGTAGGATTCCTCGAAATAGCGGTATAGCCGGCCGGGAAATAGCAGCTTGCCCGGATTGAGTTCGGTAAAGGCGCGCACCGCCGGATCGGACATGCAGCGAAACATCGCCTCCGCATCCTCCGGAAGCAGCCGCCGCAGCACCAGCCGCTCACTTTCCAGGACTGGAAACTCCCGCCGCAGCTGCTCTTTCATTTCCGTCATGTCCCATCCCCCCGGATCTCGCTTCTAAAATCCTGTCACACCTTATCCCCTTGCATCTGTTCCGAGGCGCGATAAATTCTTGCCACCCCGTAATGCACCACATAACAGAAGAAGGTAATCAAAAAGATCCATTTGCAAAACCCCACCATATGCGCCACGTTCGCGGCATCGGTAAAATAATCCGCCGTTTCTCGGAGCACATATCCCGGATGCCTGAGCAAGTCCCAGCTGTTCCAGCGGATAAAGCGGCCGAGATAAATGCCGAAGCTGCTAAGCAGCAGCACGAGAACAGCAAACGCCCAGCCTGCCAAGCCGCCTCCCGCTCGCCGCACCAGGTGATGCACCGATGCCAGGGATACCGTCGCCAGCGCCAATCCCAGCAACGCAGCAAACAACAACGTAAAGAGGTGATCCCAGAACGAAAGCTCTTCCCAGAACCGGATGCCCGCCGCAATCGGGTAACGGTTAAACGGGTGAAGCAAATCGGTGATGAGATACGCGGCATTTGGATAGAAAAACAGCCATAACAGCCCAACCGGAACGCTCAATGCAACCTTGGCCGTCCGCGATGGGATCAAGTGGATCATGTCGAGCAGAACCGCCAGCCCGAGCGGAATCCAAGCCAAAAACACGTTCCAGATCTGGAACAAATAAGGCGGCCGTCCGCCATCCGGCAACCGCGTGCCGATTACATATTTCATCCCGATCACCGTGAAAATGAATAAAACAACATATAAAATCCATTTCTCCGGATACCCCAGCATCCTCCAGCGTTGCAAACCCATCCCTCCCGTCTGCCTTTGACCTATATACGTTTGGAGCCGGCGGATCGTTACCGTGGCAGCGTTCCTCCTCTGCTCCGGGCTGGGGCGGATGATTTTGAGGCTGGAACTTGTTATTGCGGCGTGGTATATAACGGTATAGACAATCTTCATTTAAAAATAAGGAGTTTTCATCATGCAGCCGTTTACCGCACGAACGATTGAAATCATCTCCTCCATCCCGCCAGGCAAGGTGATGACCTACGGCCAGATCGCTGCCGCAGCAGGAAGTCCCCGCGCCGCCAGGCAGGTCGTCCGCATCCTGCATAGCATGAGCGGTAAATACGGATTGCCGTGGCACCGGGTTGTGAACGGGAAGGGGCAAATCGCATTGCAAGAAGAAGCCGCCTTCCAAGAGCAGACATGGAACCTGGAAGCGGAAGGCGTCGAAGTGCTGCCAGGCGGACGGATTGATCTGGATCGTTACCAGCACCAGTACCGCCCGGACAGTCCCAAGGATCAGAGCCCGTAAGGCTTAAGGATATCGCTGATATCCTGATTTAACTGCTTCGTATTCGGCCCTTGCGCAGGGTCGTTGGTGAGTTTATATTTCTGCTTCAGCTTCAGCACGTTATACACCCGTTCATCCAGCGTTTCCGCTGAAATGGTGCCGGAGCTGACGGCATCGCGCAGCGCCTGGATCACCTGCTTCTCCTTCTCTTCGTCATGGCCCACCAGCACGATGTTCCCGCCGGCCTGAATGAACTGCACGGCCGCGTCACGGATATCGTAATGCTCCACGATGGCGCCCATCGTCATATCATCAGAAATGATCGTCCCCTCGTATCCCAGCTCCTCCCGCAGCAAGTCATGAATGACCGCCTTAGAGAAGGAAGCCGGATGCTCGGGGTCCAGCTTCGGCATCAACAGGTGAGCGATCATGACGACGTCGGCCCCCTCTTGAATCGCCTGCTTAAAGGGCACCAGCTCCAGCTTCCGCAGCCGGTCCAAATCATGCTCCACAACCGGCAGCCCCAGATGCGAATCCACCGAAGTATCGCCATGTCCCGGAAAATGCTTAACGACCGGAATTACGCCTTGCTCCCGGATTCCCTTCATCACGGCAATGCCCATGCGGCTAACGATTTCCGGCTTCGTGCCAAATGCCCGATCCCCAATCACCGGATTATCCGGGTTGCTGTTGACGTCAAGCACCGGGGCGAAGTCCAGATTCAGTCCGAAGCCGGCCAGCTCTTGCCCGATGATTCCGCCAATTTGCCCGGCCAATTCCTCGCTGCCGGTATTGCCGATTTTGCGAGCGGCAGGCAGCTTCGTGAGTTCCCCAGGCATGCGGCTGACCCGCCCGCCTTCTTCGTCAACGCTCAGAAACAGCGGTACCGCCTTGTTCTGGTTGGCGGTCTTCAAGCCGTTAAATAAGGTAAGCGCCTGCTTGGTGTCCTGGATGTTGTCTTTATAGAAAATAAAGCCCCCAACGTGATACTCCTCGATGAGCTGGCGAGTCACGTCGTTTGGCTCAGTTCCATCCATGCCCACCAGAATAAGCTGGCCGATTTTCTCCTCGGTGCTGAGCTCATCCAGCAGTTTGGCGGCAGGATCGGCCGGTTTCTCCGAGGTTTCCGGCGCTTCGGGGGTTGAAGGGGACGTCTCTCCTTGGTTCGTTTCCGTCCCGTTGGAGGTGGAACCTCCGTTTCCTTCTCCAACAGAAGACGAAGGATTGCGTGCTGCCCCCGAACATCCCCCGACTACGAGGATCACGAGCAGCAGCAAGCAAGTGATCATCCAGAGGCTTCTGCTCCGATGCGATGTGTTGATTCTGTCCATTCTATCGCCTCCGTCTCTTTTTTGAATGCCTATATTTCACAGGGTTCGCCCCTGCTTCCATTTCTTCTCCGCAATAACCGGTACAAAGTTCTCCATCCGCGACAGCAGCTCGCCCGGTTCCTCGGCTAGATTGATCAAGGCTTCATGCCCAGGATGGACAAAGCCGGCCCGGATGCAGGAATTCACCAATTCCATCAGCGGCTCGAAATAGCCCTGCACATTAAGAACGCCAACCGGCTTCTGGTGGATGCCGATTTGCAGCCAGCATAACACCTCAAACAGCTCCTCCAACGTGCCAAATCCACCGGGAAGAGCGATGAACCCGTCTGCCAGCTCGCTCATCTTTGCTTTCCGGGCATGCATACCCTCGACTTCGATAAACTGCGTCAACCCCGGATGCGCCATTTCTCCGTGAATCAAACCGGAAGGCATGATGCCAATCGCTTCGCCGCCGGCCTCCAATATCGCATTCGCTACGGCGCCCATCAGCCCGTGCCTAGAGCCTCCATAAATTAAGCGGTATCCCCGCTGTGCCATGACTTTTCCCAGCTGTTCCGCCTTGACGCGGTATTGCTCGTCTTCACCAAATCGCGAGCCGGCAAATACGCAAATCGATTTCATCCTCTTCCCTCCTGCAAAATAAATAGACAACACGTGTTCAAGCGAAATCTAACCGTGCGCCGGCCAGATCCCAACGATGGCTGAACTTCTCCAGCCGCGGATGCAGATGGCTCGGCTCGGCCGCAAGCAGAAGCCGGATCTTGACGATCCACTCCTCAAAGGAGGAGAAGGAAGCAAATTGGTTTGCCAGCTCCGGTGTCAGATACAGGAAGTGGGGGGCCGGATAAGCCTCCGTTAGATGACGAAGGGCTGTGTCGATGGGCGTATACTTTTTCCGCTTGCCTTCCCAGCCTTCCACAAGGAGCGCCAGCCCTGCTCCCTTCTGCTCCCGTCTCCACGCATGCAACCGGTCCTCCCTTCGATAGAAAGGACTCACCGGTTCTTTCGACATCCGTCTCATCGTTTCTTCATGGAGCGGATAAAGGACCAGCTTCGCAAACTTGCGGGTCTCCGCCTCTTCCGCGGCCCGCAGCAGCTCTTCGTCCGAAATCAACTCAAAGGAATCGTAGAAGATTAACGTCCCTTTCCGGCTCGGGGCCGGAGGCTCATAACCAAAGGGCACCTGAATATTCTGTCTCAAGACGTTTCCTCCTCGGTCGTAATTTGGGAGATATGGATAGGTTACCCTTTTTTTATCAAAAGCTAACGAAGTCCCCGGTCAATAAAATTTGGTGACACCGGCACCCGCCCCAACTCCCGTGACCACACTGACAGCTGACCGATATGATGAATCTCGTGGGCAATCACATGACGGAGGATTTCGCCTTGCGTAAACTCTCTTCCCCATGAATCGGTCACAAGTATTCCGTCCATCTCGGGGGTCCAAGTCTGAAGAAACGCCTCGACTTCCGTATGAAAGGAATCCGACAGCTTCTTCACCAATTCTAAAGACATAAACGATTTGAAGTCCTCCTGAAAATCCGGTTTCCCTTCGATGGTGCGGATCCAGCTCCATTCAACATCAACGATATGAAATAAGGTCTGTAAAATACTCCCCACACCGCCGACCCGCTTGCGCAGCAGCTCTTCTTCAGGGACATTCTCACACCAGTGAAACCATTCGTCCCGGACTTGCCAATTATATTGAAACCACTTTAACATCAACCTAACTCCTTTCCCTGGTAAAGGTACCTTAGACGTAACTCCACTCTTCTCAGCAGTAACCTGATTTTACCATAAGTATCTGGCTCAATTCAGCACGCGGAATGTAAAAGGCCCCCGGACCTCATGTCGCGGGAGCCTTTGGGGTATTGGGCTCTTGAGTATTACTGGTCACTGTCGTTAGCATCCGGCGCGGTAGCCGCATAAGCTTCAGCCGCCGCCAGCAAGTAATACGCCAGCCCGGTTTGTTGTCCTTCCAGCATGGTGCGATGGAACTCAACGCTGAGGAAAAAACGGGCCTGCGCCACAAAATCATCCGGAGAAGCAGGGTGACTGTGTTTTTTCCATAAAATTCAGATGTCTTTCGATCAGCTGCCGGACCTCTTCGTCACCGTGGGAAATTCCGGAGCGTAATGCCTCGGCCAGCTTCCCCGTAAACTCCATCGATTCCCGGGCTTGCTCGTTCATTTCCGAGACGTTGATCGGCTCGGCTCCGGGAACTTCCACTCCATAGGTGTGGCGCAAATGCTCCTCCTGCTTCTTGAGCGCTTCACGCCACTCGGCCTCATCGGCAAACCCAACAAATAGCTCCTTCCCGGCTTACTCCGATCCAATCGGCTGATCAGTTCGGCCTTGGAGCTTCACCAATCTCATCAGGATGGAAGCCGCTTCGGCTTTGGTGACTTGGCGCTGCGGGTTGAATTTGCCGTTCTGGCCTTGCAGCAATCCGAGTCGAACCGCTATGGTGACCTCGCCGGGGCGAGTGATTTGCTTGGCATCGCTGAACTGGTTGATGAATGCGTCTTTGCCGAAGAAATTCGCCGCCAAGCGATCGTATTTGACCATCGAGGTAAGCAAGATGGCCAGCTGCTCTCGGGTCAGCTTCTGATCCAGTTGTAACGGCTCGGCCGGATCGATCCACCCCAAATCGGCAGCGTACTTCACCGCCTGGGAATACTTGTCGTCCATCGAGACCTCTGCGGACGCGGCAGACGGGGATGCCAGCACGTAGCTTGTATAATAAGGATTCGCCGCCTTCACGGCATAGGTCAGCCAGTCCCCCACCGTGATCGTCTCATTGGGATTCAGGTTCCCTTGCTCATCCGTTTCTAGAATGCGGTATTGAACCAGGGTCTTCAAATCTGCCTCTGCCCAGTGGCCCTTCACATCTTTGGGCTCGATGTCACCCCGCGTTGGTTCCATGCGGATGCCCTCATACGTCGTCACCCACTTGCCCGTCACGGCATTCAGCACTTGAAAAGACGTTCCTGGATCCTTGAATTGCGGTGAGTAAACGAGGTATACCTTTGGATCCACGTAGGTATTATCAATCATATACCCGCCGATCTGGTTATACTGCAATTCTAATTTAAAGTTGTCCAGGTACGATTGGAGTGCTTGCTCCGCTGTTACGGTTGCTGTTTGGCTGTCCGGCAGATCCTCCGGAATTTGCTCGTGGTTCACAGAATAGAAGAACAACCGACCATACGCATCGACCGTAATAAAAACCCCTCCACCGAGCACCGGAAGGTCATTAACGTAACGGGTCAATTCGAAGCGGAATTGCTCTCCATTCGAGAGGCGACTCCAAGATTCCCCGCGTTCAATCAGTTTTAGGTTCCGGCTCGCTTGCGGATATAACTGGTTCACCCATTCCAAGGCGCGCTGCTTCGCTTGCTCATAATTCAGTTTCGCTGCTCCAGGCGGAGGCGCCAACGGTTCACGCGGCTCGCCATAATTAAACGCTTCAATCTGGAACCCGAGAATTTGTCCGCTCAAGGCATCGACCGTGGCGTACGTCTGGGCCGGGAAATACATCGGTCCCGTCAGGTTCTGGCGCTCCTCTTCCCATCTTAAGCTCCATGTCTTCCTCTCCGGATTCCTGTAATCGCTGCTCATACTCGGATATATAAGCTTCCGGCCTTCTGGAATAAAAACCGTTTGTTCCACCAACTTCGCGGCTTCATCAGATGTTAATTCCACTTTAGAAGTGCGCGGCTCAAATATCTTGGTCCCGGCTGGAACATCGCTAATTGTAACCGTGGTGGAGGTCAGCTCTGTACCTTCACTGTTAATCTTGCGTCCCGTCTGGGCGTTAATGGCCAGGGAAGCATCCGAAACCGGCTGCCAAGCCAGGATCCAATCGGAAATGGCACCGTTCTTCCGTACCGGGACATACCCCAGTTCAACCTGGAACTCGTCTCGGAACTTCTTCTCCGCTTCCGCTTTAGAAACCGTCGGAACGGAGGACGGATATTCCAACCTCTCCTCAGAACGGCTAAAAAAGACGACTTCTCCATCGCCGGTTACCGTGATATGAATGGATTCAAAACCGGAGGGCAGCCCATTCTTCAGAACATCGAAAGAAAAATCATACTGTACCGGACCAAATAAAGCCTGCGAATCCAAGTAAAAAAGAGAATCACTTTCTTTCACCTCATCGGCTGATAACGATGGAGCAGCTTTGGCGAGAAAGGCCTTCGCTTGTTCCGAAGCCTGCTCTCTCGTTAATTTCGGAGGATAATAGACCTTATTGCCTTGTCGCGGAAAGGTAATATAGGTGCTCATCAAATCCCCGGTGATGGCATCCACCCTGCTTGAAAAGCTGTGACTCCCATTGCCAACTTCAACTTGCCAATGAATGGTCCAGACATCCTGATAGCTTGGTGCAGGGTACACATTAATAATCCCGTATTCGACCTGGTTCACTGTCGCCTCTTTCAAAATCGGAAACAATTCCCGAACCTTAGCGATAGCCTGCTCCTTCGTAATTTTGGCACGAGACGAATCGGCAACTGCCTCCCCTTGCTTGGACGGATCGGCTCCCAAGTTCCCGGTGTTTACGATCGTCGTCGTTGTTGACGTAGAGGCTGTGGCCTCCTCTGCCAGCGCCGCCCCCTGCGGCATGACTACTGAAAGCGCCACCAAACCTAGGAATGCCAATTTGACGGTCGGCTTTCTGCGTGCTGCTTTGCCGAATTGATTCAATTGTTGCTTCAACCGTTTCACCTTCCCACTTTTCCCCATATTTTCTTTTCCATTGTAAATGCAATTGGCTGAATTTACCATCCCTAAAACGGTTTAGCAAAATAACAGCCCGCAGAACCTCTGCGAGCTGTTAAGAAGTCAATCGGAGTTAAACCAACTTCGGTAAGAGTCGTTGAACTTCCATGACGGCTTCGTCAACCGTGTTGGCCCGAATCACCGTAAATTCCGCTCCCTCGTATTGCCCTTCTGTATGGGCATACCGAGGATCATAGTAGTAAGTTAGAAGAAGCTCAACCGCGCGGTCATAGCGGCCTGCAAGCAGGCTTTGTTCGATTTCCGCAGCGATGGGCGTATGGATTCTGGATTTGATTTTTCGGAACGCTAGCAGACAGCCCTCCGGATTGTTCCAAGGCTCGTAATCCTCCAAAATGATCTGCACCCGTACGTCCGTTGGCAGATCGATCCGGATATGCCGCCCCTGCTCTTTCTTCTCCATGAGGAATTCAGGGACAACCACCTTGCCGATTCGTTTGCTTTCCGCCTCCATCAACACGTAAGGCGCTTCCCGATAACGCAGGAGATCATCCAACAGCAGCGAGTCGAACATCTTCTGGTTATGCGCCTGCAGCCCAATTTGCCCAAACACCGAGCCCCGATGACCCGCCATCTTCTCCAGATCGATAACGGGATACCCTTGTTCCTGAAGCTTGCGAAGCAGCAAGGTTTTGCCGCTTCCCGTATTCCCGTGGATCACGGTGAGTTCAGGAGCAAACTCCATCTGCTCGAGCGTGCTGACAACCCATTGGCGATAAGCGCGATATCCGCCGGCCAGCCGGTACGTATGGATATCCATCAGACTGAGCAGCGTCGCCGTCGTTCGGCTTCGCATCCCACCACGCCAGCAGAACACCGCTTTACGCCCCGGGATTTCCGCAAACTTCCGGACAAAGTCGGGCAGCTTGGCTGAAACGATCTCAAGCCCGCGTTGTTTGGCGGCGTCTACGCTCACCTGCTTATATAAAGTTCCAATTTCCGCCCGCTCCTGATCATCAAACAGCGGGATATTCAAACTGCCTGGAATCGTGGACTCGGCGAACTCGGAGGGCGATCTAACGTCAATCATGGTGATCGCTTTGCCGCTTTCTCGCTGCTCCGCCCATTCCTGCAAGCCTATATCCTGAAACATATCCAATGCTGCAAACCCCTTCCTAGGCTTCGACCACAATATGGCCCGCGTTCTCTGCGGTGACCTCACCGATCAGGCTCGCTTCAACGCCGGCTTTCTGCAGTTCATCCAACAGCTGCTCGCTTTGATCCGGATTCACAGAAATCAGCAAGCCTCCCGATGTCACCGCATCGCACAGGATGTATCGGCCGATCTGATCCAGCGAGTCCGGGAACGTAATGTTCGCTTCCACATGCGCGAAATTGTTCTTCGTTCCGCCAGGGACAAATCCTTGCTCCGCTAATTCCCGCACGCGTGGAAGCACCGGCACGCGGCTCTGGAAGATGGTGATGCCGGTTCCGCTGCCCTTGGCCATCTCCAGGGTATGTCCCATCAATCCAAAGCCGGTCACGTCCGTGCATGCGTGTACATCATACGGCTCCATGACTTCAGCGGCCGTTTTGTTTAAGGTCGACATGACTTCGGTGACCCGCTTCGTCTCTTCTGCGCTGAGCTGATCCTTCTTGATCGAGGTGGTCATGATGCCAACGCCGATCGGCTTCGTTAAGATCAGCTTGTCCCCCGGCTTGGCGCCAGCATTGGTTCTGACCTTATCCGGGTGAACCAACCCGGTCACAGCCAAGCCAAATTTCGGCTCTTTGTCGTCGATGGAGTGGCCGCCCACCAGCGTCGCTCCAGCTTCTTGCACCTTGTCTCCTGCGCCGCGCAGGATGTCGGCCAGAATGCTTTTATCCAAAGTGGAAATCGGAAAAGCTACAATGTTCAGCACGGTGAGCGGCTTGCCGCCCATCGCGTAAATATCGCTGAGCGCATTTGCGGCGGCGATTTGGCCAAACGCGTACGGATCGTCAACGATTGGTGTAAAGAAATCGACCGTTTGCACCAGCGCGAGGTCATCGCTTAACCGATATACCCCGGCATCATCACTTGTATCAAGCCCCACCAGCAGATCTGGATTCGGCACCGTTGGCGGGAGGCTTCGAATCACTTGCATGAGGTCTGCCGGGCCGATTTTGCAGCCGCAGCCTCCTTTGCTGGACAAGGATGTTAATTTTATAGGTTCAACAGTAGACATGACGGATCACAATCCTTCCCTACGTATCGATATAGGATTTTCTAGCTTATGCTTATTTAAGCGTACTCCGTTGAATTACAAATGGCAACCGTCCCGCTTCTCGCTTACCAGCAGATTCAATGTAGTTCACTTGCCATCGTATGGTATACTATATTTCGTGTCTTAGTTCAAATTTTGAATCATATGTGAAGGGAAATGAAGTCTATGGTTTCATCATCAAGCGGCAACTATCCGCAACAGCAACCACGCGGTTTGGATAAACGCAAAACGGCGATATTTGTCGTTCTGTTTCTCATCATAGCCATCGCTGGCCTAAGTTATGTCAAGTGGTGGCCTTATTATGGAAAAGCGTTCAAAGCCGCCACCGAGCATTCGATTGGCTCTTCGATCCTTGGATCAGATGCTTCCGGACCCATTTCATGGAGTGCCGCGCTCGATTATGCAGCCGCCTATTTCAAATCGGTCTGGAAGGCCGCCGTCCTCGGGATTTTACTAGGATCGCTTGTCCAGGTGCTCCTGCCGGCTCAATGGTTATATAAAGTGCTTGGCAGCAGCCGGTTTAAGAGCACGTTTCTGGGCGGTATCGTCTCCTTGCCGGGGATGATGTGCACCTGCTGTGCCGCCCCTATCGCCGCCGGCCTGCGGAAACGTAATGTATCCGTCGGCGCCAGCCTGGCCTTCTGGCTGGGTAATCCGGTACTGAATCCGGCGACATTGATCTTCATGACCTTTGTCTTGTCCTGGAAATTTACTTTGCTCCGCCTCGTGTTTGGCATCGTGCTGACGTTTGGGGTAAGTTACCTCGCCAACCGTCTGGCGAAAGGCCAGCAGGTTCCCGCGCCAGCGGAGCTGGAAAAGGCGGAAGCGGCAGCCGAACAGAAGAACGAGGGACCGTTCGCTCTTCGCTGGCTGAAGAGCCTCGGGATGATGATCCTGAACGTTGTACCGGCGTATCTGTTGTCCGTCTTGCTGCTGGGAGCCTTCCAAGGCGTCTTGTTCCCCGTTGAGTTGGGCAGCGGCATTCTAGCCATCCTGTTGTTTGCCCTCGTCGGCACGTTGTTCGTCATTCCGACGGCTGCGGAAATTCCGATTATTCAATCGTTCACCGCGCTTGGGCTTGGCGCAGGCCCAGCTGCAGCCCTGCTCATCACGCTGCCGGCTGTCAGCCTGCCGTCTCTGCTGATGGTGTCGCGTTCGTTCCCGCGCAAGGTGTTGGGATTCTTGTTCGCCTCAGTGGTCATCCTTGGCATCGTTGCCGGGATTGTGGGCGCTTGGGTGCTGTAACAAATTAAAAAGGAGCCGAGATTCACGGCTCCTTTTTTTGTTTATTTTTTTCCGCCCCCCGCAACAGGAACAAGCTGAAGCAATTTCGACTCGGCCCCTTGCAGTGTGACGTGCAGCTCCGTTTTCTCACGCCATTCTTCACCAGTCCACAGATCCGTCACGCGGAAGCCGGACTTCCCTTTGTTGTCCATGGCAGCCCGCTCGAAGGAGATCGTCCGTTCCACCGGCTCGTTCGTGAAATTGAAGATCGCGAGATAATATCCCCCGCCGTCTTTTAAGATGTAAGCGTCCGCCGCTGCCGTTCCGGTGTTGCCCTCCATCGGCCGGAATGCTAGCCCTTTCTTCGCCACCGCATTCACCGCCGGGTTCACCAGCAGCTGCTCCATATACTCCCGGGCCGTCTGATTCGCCACATCATCCGAGTTTAGGAACACAGTACCGGAAATCGCCGCCGCGTTCACTCGGGTTTGCGCTCCAAGCAGTGAGCCGCCCTTCTCCAACGTCATATAGTCCGGATCCGTGTAGCGGTAGATGGTTCCGTTTTGCCACCAGCCGTAGGTCAGGTTGTTTAACTGGTATTCCGTACTGCCCAGCGAACCGTCAACATCGCAGGAGATCCGCCGGCTGTGCGCGTATTGGCTGGGGAACAGCGGCGCGATCGACGCGCTGATGAACATCGAGCCGTCCAGCGCATCCACGATGTAAGCCATTCCTTCGTTATAAGCCTGAATGCCGGTAAAAACTTGCAGGTTAAAGTGTTGGCCTTCCAATGCGCCATGGCTCAGAAAATCCAGCTTAATATACTCGAAGCCATGCTCCTTAAAGCGATTCATATAATAGTCGATACGCTGCTTCGTCCCCGGATGGGTCGGATCGACGGCATAGGCGCCGTCTATCTTCGGCAGCGGATTCCCTTGCGCATCGCGAAGGACGATATCGCCATAGGTATATTTTCCGTCCGTGCCTTCCACAGTCTGGTTCAAATTATCGCCCCAGTAGACGAACGGGCCGTAATAGATGCCTGCTTTTTGATCGTTCGCCTTAATATAATCCACCAGCTGCCCCAGCTGCTCATCGTTCATATTATCCCAGTACGAGTCGAGGTTAATATACAGCTGACCTTCGTTATTAAACGACTCTCCTTGCAGCTTCTCCTTAAAGTAATTGGAGGTTTCGATCACTTGATCGTAGCTTAATTTGCTGCCGACAGCTCCCCAGCTGTTCCAGCCCACCGGGACCCCTTGCGGAACACCGGGACCAAAAGCCAGCGGCGGGGCTTCCACTGCATTTGCCTGACCATAGGTTTCCAAACCGTCCCGATAGTCGGTAAAAAATCCAACAAACACCTTCGGAGAAGCAATCGTCGTCCCGCTGACCTTGGCATGCGGCAGCGAATCGTGCGTGGAAGCAAGAGAAGTGAAGCCGCCATATACGTTCAGCTTGTTCAGACGGTCATTGGATCCGCTCCAATAAATGCCGGTTTTCCACGTATCATGGCTAACCGAACCCACCACAAAGCCGCGACGGCTGTCGTTATCGAAAATGGCCGTCAGTTCCGAGCTTTCATAATTTTGATTGTTGAGATCCGTGTTGATCGTCTTGGACAAATACCGCGACCATGCATCGTTATCAAAGGGAGCTACCAGCACCCGGTTGTCGCCATATTGGCCGATATCCACTCCGCCGCGGTGATCTACAATCAGCGGGACAATATAGTTCGTTGCGAGCGGCGTATCTTGCTCGGCAATAACTTGAGTGAGCAAATAATCCTTCTGCTCATAGATATAGTAGATTTGCTTCAGGGTCGGCAGACCTTCCTGCCTGTTGTTCACCGTGACCTTGATCCCTTTGCCTCCCCGGTCGTGGAACCGCTCCACCTCTTCCAGCTTGAACTCATGCTTGGCGTAATCCTTGCTGGTTAAGTACTGGTCCAACTGTATGGAGCTGTACGCCCCTTGGATCTTGGCCTCTTCACCGCGATTTTTCCAGCTGTACGCCGAGAGCCCATTTTCCGTATTATAGAGCAGCTTCAGACTGCCGCTGGTTACGCTCATCCCTTTCGCGTGCCGGGTTACGGCAATCGGCCCGTATTTCACCGTGCTGAGCGGCGCACCAAGCTCCAGATCTTCACCGTTCCCCGGATCGGTTCCCGGCTCCGAGGACGTGACGAAGGTCAAGCTGATTTTGTCCAAATCCGGAGCATATCCGCCGTCATCGTCAAAAGACAACGTATTATTGCCCGCCTGTAAACGGACCTCGAAGTCGAATACGCCCACCGTATTCCAATCCTTCGTCGCCGGCGGCGAGAAACGCTCCCGCTCTCCGCCATTTACGCTGACCATAAACGAACGGGGATCCCCGGAAATATAGGACAAGCTTAGCTTATAAACGCCTGCCTCCGTTACATTCACCCCGTTAAACTGCATCGCCGAGCCTTGGTAAAGGTTGCCTACTTTTGCTCCGCCGGAGCAGGTGTCGCAAGGAACCGGACCGGCTTTGCCGGAGTAGGTATTTGCCGCCGCCTCCGCCTCAAACGTATAAACTGCCTCCGTTGCTTGCGTGCTTCCTCCTTCAGCGGCCGCCTGTTTTGGGGCGATCTGCGCGCCACCTGTCAACGAACAAGCCAATATCGCAATCAGTACATATCGGAGCATCGCACTCCACCTCGACCTCTTCCCCGTACCCGCCTTCACGAATCATCCATCCTTTCATCGATAAGTTCGATTACGAACCCCATGTTAAAATAGACAGCGCTTTCTTTCTATAACTCAAAATGCCGATTTATAGCGGAAATTAAAGTTCTTTTCCAATTTCGATGCAAACAAAAAACAGCCTGCCGTCCTTATTAGGACTTTCAGGCTGTCTTCAAAAGAGAAGAATGGAACTATAGATCCAACCGCGTTCTTAACGCCGTAATATGAGCAAGATGATGATTCCCGTGCCAAGCGTAGTTTCCGAGGTTGTAGGCCAAGCTCGTCGTTTTCCCCGATTCGGGATGGTGGAACGAACGCTCAAAATCTTCCTCGCTCAGCGATCTCAACAGGTGGGTCCAGCGACGATGCAGCGCTTCCAACAGAAGCAGTGAAGCTTCGATGTCTCCCTCGTAGTCGGACAGCTTCGCCCAACGGTCTTCGTGATAAGGCCGAATCGTTGGGGTCTCTTCAGTCAGCGCCAGTTTAAACCGGGTGTAGGCATGGATATGGCTGTCAGCCAGATGGTGCACAACCTGCCGCAGCGTCCAGCCGCCCTCGCGGTAGGGAAGGTTCAGCTGATCTTCACTTAATCCGGCCACCGCCTGCCTTAATCGCGCCGGCAGCGTCTCGATTTCACGTATCCATTGCTCCCGCTGCGCCGCCGTAATCTCGCCTGTGAAGGCATACTCGCCTATCGGATATCTAGGGTCCATGTCTGGTTCGCCTCCTGATCAGGAATTAAACTGCCACTTTCACTTTCTTATTGATTCTTTTATACCTGATCAAGCTGGCGTTGTCGATATCCTATTCCATACCATCCTGCTTAGGATCATTTCGTTTCGATCCTTTCTTCGATAAAATGGAGCAGCCGTGCATGCTCCCACTCATACATGGCCAGCAGCGTTTCATAAGGGTCCCCTTCCAGCCGAAAAAACTTGCCAAACGCCGGCTCCGTCTTCAAGCCCTCTGCCTTCAGCTTCCGGATCGCCTCCCGGGCCGATGCCCCTCCCATCTCCAGCATCCGGTGCTCAATCACCATATGCCGGTAAGCGTTCTGCTCCGTCACCGGCTTGGGCTGACCAAATACCTCGAACGCCAAGCCGTGATGGGTAAAGTTCGCGACCGTACGCAGGAGTCCGCCGACAATTTTGCTGGAGCAGGTGTACGCCTTGCATGCCCCAAAATAACGCTCCAGCTCTTGCTCAAACCGCTTGGCGTCATACACCTCGCAGATGATGTCCAAGTCGCTGTCGGGCATATCAATATCGAGCGGAATCGTTCCAGCCAAGACCGGATGATAGGAAGCCAGCCTGTCTATCATCTGCAGCTCCTCCATCGCCATGTAAGCCTGACGCTGACGCTCATTGCCTTTTTGCAAATAAGCGAGGTCGAGGAAGTTGTTTGTCATGATCATGCCCCCTCCGATGCCCTTCCAAGCTTCTTCCCATCCTACTTCGCGATGGTTTCGGCCTATCTCTGCCAAGCAACCAAAGAATCTTCCCGTTTAGCTGACTAACGCACCAGCGGTCTGGCTGCGACGCCTTCATGGGTCATTTGCACTGGCTGGATTCGCCCGTCCTCTTCAAATAACATGCGATCGATGCAAACCACGCGATGATTCGCATCGGTTTCACTGAGCGGCCGGCGGTGGTAAACGATGTACCACTCGTCGCTGCCCGGAATTTGCAGAAATCCGTGATGACCGGCGCCGGTGGCGATTTCCGGATCCTGCTGCAGAATCTTGCCTACGCGCTTGAACGGTCCAACCGGCGAATCGGACATGGCGTAGGCTACGGAATAATCCGGTCCGGTCCAGCCCCCCTCGGCCCACATGAAATAGTAAATGCCGTTCCGTTTGAACATGCAAGGCCCCTCAACATAATGATCCGGGGTGATCTCCTTGAACGTGGTTCCATCCTCGAACGTGTCCAGATGAATCATGTCCTCGGTCAGCTTCGCCACATTGCAATGTCCCCACCCCCCATAGTACAGGTAAGCGCTTCCGTCATCATCGAGAAAAACATGGGGGTCAATCGGCTGCGCGCCAAAATGAAACCGATCAATCAACGGCTTGCCCAGCGCATCCCGGTACGGACCCTCCGGCCGATCGGCAACCGCCACGCCGATTCCGCCCAGCTCCTCGTCACTTTGAATGTCGTTCGCAGCAAAATAATAATAGAACTTTCCGTTTCGTTCGATCGGCGACGGAGCCCATAGCGCCCGTCGCGCCCAAGCGATATCTTCCATCGTCAGGATGCGCTCAACCTTCGTCCACTCCGTCAAATCCGTGGAATAGAAAGCATCAAAAAACGTCTGTTCATCGTAAGGGGCCGAGTACGTCGGGTAAATCCAATACCGATCCTGAAAAATCCTCGCTTCCGGGTCCGCATACCAGCCTGTAAATAAGGGATTGCCGGATCTCTTGAGCTGCTCTTCGTTCATGGGGCTCCTCCTTTTCCTTAATGCATCAACGGATATATAACGCTATATTCTCCGCCGCGGGTATCCATACCTGCATGGGATCATCCCGTCATCCCTAAAGAATACAAAACCGCCCTGCAATCCATGTACAGGACGGTTCCTTGGCGATTAAGATGTTATTTCACGCTCATGTAACGGTCGTAGGCGTCGGTGCGGATTTTCATCAGCTTCTCCAGGCCCATGTCGTTCAGCTTCTTCACGTAAGCGTCCCAGCCTTCGTCGATGCCCCCTTTCGTTACCCACTGGGCGCGCATCGTCGAAACATAAGTGTCGATGTCCGTGGTCAGGGTCGGGAGCTCCTGGAACTCCTCGGCCGTATACATGACATTCGGGAATGGCGTAGTCACGTATTCGCTGCCCATTTTGTCAATCTCCAGCTTCAGGCCGTCGCCAGCTTTCGGGTTAAGCACGATGTTCTTCTCGAAGGAAGGGCTGACGTATTTCGGTCCGAAATCCCGCAGCGATTGCTCCCAGTACCATGCGTCCGCGCTGGTGCCGGCCGGCGGATCCATCAAGGTGTAGGTGCCATCGTCATTCTTCTGAATGACCGTGCCAATCGCGCCCCAGAAGTTCTGGATGCTCGCTTCGTTGGTATAGAACTGGTCGGCCCAGCGGGCGGCCACTTCCGGATATTTGCAGGACGTCGTAATCAACAACTCGTTGCGGTTAAAACTCATACCGTTCGGATTCCCCGGATTGTAACGCTTCCCGTCGGGACCTGCGATAGGCGGAATGGCGACATACTGATCACTCCATTTGCCAAACACCGCGTCCGGCGTCCATTGGTTCGTAAATCCGACGATCGGAGCATCCGCATTCTGCTGTTTCGCCGATGTCATCGTGGCATCCTGGGTGAACAACTCTTTGTCGATCAGGCCATCCGCATACAGCTTATGGGCGAATTTCAAGCCTTCCTTGTACTCCTCGCTGGTTGGATAGAACACCGGTTTGCCATCCTTCACCAACATGTTATTGGCGTTGATGTCGGTAATGCCAAATGGATTCAGGAAATCCGGGGCCAACCCGGTTTCGGTATACGGAATTTCGTCCGCTTTCCCGTTGCCGTTCGGATCCTGCTCTTTAAACGCTTTCAACACGTTGTATAGATCATCAACCGTGTCCGGCACTTGGAGTCCCAATTTATCGAGCCAAGCCTTGTTAATGACCGGCTGGTTTTTCGTTTTCGGACGCGACGGCAGCCGGGTCGGCAAGGAATAGATTTTGCCGTCCGGGAACGTGCTGATCTTCTTCAGCTCCGGCGTCTCGGCCATCGCGGCTTTGAGGTTCGGCATGTATTGGTCAATGTACTCGTCCAGCGGACGGAAGTAACTTAAGTTATTGACGATATCAGAATCGGAAAAGGTCTGGTCGCCTAATATAATGTCCGGCAGCGTGCCGCTGGCCAGCATGATCGATTTCTGCTCGTTCCAATCGTTCGAGGACACGACCTGCCATTCAATTTTGACATTCGTACTCTTCTCCAAATCCTTCAGCCACTGATTCTGGGTAAACGTATCGCCCATGTTCCCCCAGCGCATCGTCAACACCTTTAGCGTAACGGGTTCGTTTACGATCGGCAGCCCCTCTTTATTGAAGAAGCTCGTATCGCTTGGCGCCGGACTTCCGGAATCCGCGGATTTACCGCCGCCGCACCCTGCGAGGCCAAAGGCGAGCGCTCCCGCAAGAATCAGCGCGGTCCATTTTTTTACCGTGAATCTGCCTGTTTGTTTGCTCATTGCTCGTTCCCCCATTCTTTGATTGTACCATGCCTTACGGTGTCCAATTAGCTTTTGACCGCTCCGATCATCACCCCCTGATTGAAATATTTCTGCAGGAAGGGATACACGCACATGATCGGGACGGTGGCGATAATAATGACGGAGTAGCGCATCAGATTGGCGAGCCGAAGCGCGATTTGGGCTGCTTCCCCGGTCCCCATGCCGGACTGCATCTGGTTTGTGATCAGGATGTTGCGCAGGATCAGCTGCAGGGGATGCAGGTCCGGATTTTTTAAATAAATCAAAGCATTGAAGTAAGAGTTCCAGTAACCAACCGCGATCCATAGCCCCAGCACGGCGATGATCGCCTTGGACAGCGGCAGCACGATCTGGGCGAAATAACGGAGATTGCCGCAGCCGTCAATTTGCGCCGCCTCCCACAAATCCTCGGGAATGCTCGACTGAAAGAACGTCCTTGCAACGATGATATCGTACACGATCACGGAAAACGGCAAGACCATCACCAAAAACGTATCGTACAGATGGAAATCCCGGATCGTCAGGAAGGTTGGAATGAGTCCGCCGCTGAAAAACATCGTAAAGATGAAAAACAACGAAAGGAACTTCCGTCCGACCAGATCCTTCCGCGACAACGCGTACGCCGCTGACACGTTCACGATCAGGCCAATGGCCGTGCCTACTACCGTATACAATATCGTGTTTCGATAGCCGATCCAAATATTTTCGTGCTTCAGCAGCTCCTTATAGCCATCCAGGGTAAACCCCTTGGGAACAAACCACACCTGCCCGTTCGCCACCGCTGACGGGTCGCTGAAAGAAGCGATAACGATAAAATAAAGCGGGTAAATTAACACAATCAGAAACAGCACCGCAAAGACATAAAGCAGCACTTCCATCACTTTGTCGGAGGATCGATTGTTGATCGGCTGCACGGCTGGATTAGTTGCTGAATGGGCTGTCTCCATTTTCATCTCCTTCTCCCCCCTTCCCTACCACAGGCTGTTCTCGCTGTATTTCTTGGAGATCTGGTTCACCAGAATCAGCAGCAGGAAGTTAATGACTGTGTTAAACAGGTTGACCGCCGAGGAGAAGCTGTACTGGCTGCTCAGCAGGCCGATCTTGTAGATGTACGTGGACAAGATTTCACTTGCGGTAATGTTCAGGTCGTTTTGCATTAGATAGACCTTCTCGAATCCAACGCCCAGCAGACCGCCAACCCGCAAAATGAGCAGCGTGATCGCCGTCGGCATCAGCATCGGAATATCGATGTAGCGGATTTTGTGCCAGCGGCTGGCTCCATCAACGGTAGCCGCCTCGTACAAGCTGGGATCGACTGTAGACAACGCAGCGATGTAGATGATGCTGTCCCATCCAACATGCTGCCACACGTCCGACCAGACGTAGATGCTGCTGAACCAACCGGCAGAACCGATCAAATCAGGTGCATCTCCGCCGAACAGTTTGTACAAATTGCCGACCAGTCCGGTGCTCGGAGAGAGCAGAATCAGCATCAACCCGACCATGACGACGGTAGAAATGAAATGCGGCATATACGAGACGGTTTGAAAAAAACGTCGGAACCGGTTCGGCCGCATCTGATTGACCATCAAGGCCAGCCCAATCGGAATCGGAAACGTGGCGATACTGTATAAGCTGATAATGATGGTGTTCTTAATCGTCGTCGAAAATTGATACGAATGAAAAAATTTCTCAAAATGCTTGAACCCCACCCAAGGACTACCGTCAATGCCAAGCGCCGGGCTATAATCCTTGAACGCAATGACCACGCCGTACATCGGTTTGTACGCGAATAACAGCGTCAGCACCACCGCAGGCAACAGCAGCAAGTACAGTCCCCGGTTTCTTTTGATTTGTCCAAGCGTCCGCCTTAGGCCCACTGCGCCGGATTTCATGACATCCCCTCCTTCTTGATCGTCTAAACTCCTAGTCACGCCTTTCGTATGTCCGGCGGCTTCATGTCTTCAGTATAGTGCCCAGCCTGGTGCGTTTATCGGACTCAAACTCGGCAGTAAACGGACTTTTGCTCGCCGGCTCCCATGGGCCCGAAGCCTGTCCCCTTAACCAGCGGCCGAATGGAATAACGGAATCCGGACTTGATTTGACGCTTTCCGGACTTTCCGTTGATGTGGATGGGATTCGGTCTTCTTTTTCTAAAGGAAGGATTTATAATAGGGTTAATACCTTTGACAGCGCATTCATAAAGGTGTTCCCACTGAAAAACAAGCTAGTATCGGCAGGAAGAGGCGAGGGGGCCATGGCTAACACCGCGAAAAACAAACCATATCCGATTCGTCACTACGTTAACTTCATGTTTCTGATCTCCTTCATCATCCTGATCCTGGATTTTGTCATCAGCTTATCTGCGGTATCGATCGTCAAGCAGCAATCCACGCGTTTTCTGCAGGATACCGCGGATTTATACATCAACCGGATCAACCACGATTTCGCTTATATCAACCACTATACGGGCTGGACGCTGGCGAACGATGAGAACTTGCAGGCGATGAACGATCACCCGATGAACAGCGTGGAGTTTTTTGAGGGGAATGAAAATCTGCACAAGCGCTTTAATGAGCTGCAAAAAAACTACGGCCAGGAATACAATTTCTTCGTGTATTTGAAGAAACAGGATTTTTTCCTCAACTGTGCGCCGATCAGTATTCCGTATTCAGATTACCTGGAGCTCAAGGAACAGGTCATCGCCAATGTGGAGGCGGGACGGGATGTCTACGAGAAAATTTACTCCAAGTGGACACCGGTTGAAATTAACGGCAGGCACTATATTACGAACATCGTTCCTTTTCACGATAGCTACATGATCAGCCTGGTGTCCGCGGATCAACTGATTCGTCCTTTACGGGAGCTGAATCTCGGCGAGAACGGGTTCGTCTCCCTGGTGGATAATCGCAGCCAGGTCTTAACCAGCCCGATCTCCAACAACGGTGCGCTGCTGGACGAGGATCGGCGACCCTCGTTCTTTCAGAACTTGTTTAAGGGTGGAACGACGGTTAACGGGGAGTTCACGAACGCTTCTTTTCACGTAAAGCTGGTGATCCAGTTCGGGACATTTGAGAAAATCATGATCGCCCAGCTGCTGATCCTCCTGCTCGCCGTTATGATCACCTGCAGCCTGGGGTTCATCCTGATCTACTTCCGGAACAAGGTCCTTCTTCCAATCAAGAGCTTCTCCTATAACCTGGCGTTTTGGACGGAGGAAGGGGAGCCGTTGGCGTTCGAGAGCAGTAAGATCATCGAGCTGGAAAGAGCAAATAAACAATTCATGAACCTGGTCGACCAGATCAAGAAATTTAAAATCGACTTGTACGAACGGGAACTGGAGAAGCAGCGGATCCAATTGGATTATATGAAGCTGCAGATTAATCCGCATTTTTTCCTGAATTGCCTGACGAATATCTATAGCATGGCGCAAATGCAGCTATATCAGGAAATCGAGCAGATGGCCTTATCCACCTCGCGATATTTCCGCTACATCTTCCAAAACGATGGCGATTTCGTTAAGTTGAGAGATGAGATCGAGCACGTGCGGATATATCTGGATATTCAGAAACACCGGTATCCGGACGCACTGGTTTATCGCATCGACGTAGAGGAAATGTTGGCCGCAGAGATTCAAATCCCGCCGCTCGTCTTGCAGACCTTTGTGGAAAATGCGGTGAAATATGCGGTGTCCCGTATTTCACAAGTACACATCGAATTGGCGGTGCGATTGGAGCGGGAGGATGGCGAGGAGCGCATGACGATCCGGATCACCGATACCGGACCCGGATTCCCGCCGGAGATCCTGGAGTGTCTGCAGAACGGCAGGCCTCTGGATCAATCTGCTGGAAACCATATCGGAATTATGAACACACTGCAGCGTTTGGCGTCTCTCTACAACGGGGATGCAGCCGTATCGTTCTCCAACCGGGAGGACGGCGGTGCATGCGTGATCTTATCCCTTCCGGCAGATGCCGGGACGAACAGGAGCGTGGCAGTATGAATGCATTAGTCGTGGATGACGATGTTTATGTCGTCGCTGCTTTAGAGAAGAAAATCGAGTGGAAGGCTCTGGGGATCGATAAGGTCTATACCGCAAACAACGTCGCCCAGGCTCGTGACATCCTGCAACAGCACTCGGTACAAATTCTGATCTCTGACATCGAGATGCCGCAGGGTAGCGGACTTGAGCTGCTCGCTTGGATCCGGGAAGAGAACTATGCCGTCCAGGCTATCTTCCTGACAAACTATGCGGATTTCAACTATGCGCAGAAAGCGATTGAGCTTCAGAGCTTCGAATATTTTCTTAAGCCAATCGAGTTCGATAAGCTGATGCTGATCCTTCGTAAAGCGGTCGCGCGGGCCGAGGAGCAGCATCAGCGGGAGAAGGCGATGCAAGAAGGGGTGCTATGGCAGCGAAATCAGGCCAACCTCTTGGAGTATTTCTGGCGTAAGCTGGTGAACGCGAGCGTGGCCGCACCCGTTAAGCCTGCAGCGGTGGCTCAGGCGGTGGAAGATCAGCAGCTCTCCTACCTTCCGTCCGACATCCTTCAGCCAGTGCTGATTCACGTGTTTCCATACAACGGCAGCTTAGGCCGGGAGGAGAAGGGGTTGTTCGATTTTGCCCTCGGGAATGTATTGGGCGAACTGCTCAAACATCCGCAGTTTGCCGTCGAGACGATCCTGGAGGTGAAGGAGCATCAATGGATGGCCATCCTCAAGTGGAACGCCCCGCCGGAACCCGACGTACTCGCGGAGTTATGCTCCGAAGGGATTCGCAGAGCCAACGCCTATTTGCATTGCGATGCTTGCTGCTTAGTGGGTCTCTCCGATCGGCTGGAGAGTATCGGCCACGTACTGCACCAACTGCTGGCGATGAACGAGGGTTTGACCAAAACCCGCAACCGAACCTATTGGGCAGAGCGCGATGATCTAAAAAAGCAAACGGTATATCATCCCCCGAATTTGACCCGTTTGGAGGAACTGCTTCATCAGAACGATTCGGCTTCGTTCCTCGCCGAGACGGCGCGATATCTTCGCGACTGCCTGGACCGCAAGACGCTGGACACCTCTTGCCTTGCCTTATTCCGTCTGGATATTGTGCAGCTTGTCTATGCCTTCTTGAAGTTAAAAGGCATCGAAGCGCACAAATTATATGCAGCGCGGGCCAATGAGCAGCTGTTGGCGCAGTCTCTCCATTCCATCGAGGACATGCAGGAATACGTCACTTATTTGGTGAATACGGCCATGGCCTATCGGGATTTTGCGGCGGAACCGAAATCCGTTGCCGAGGAGATCAAACAGTACATCCACGCCCATTACGGGGATGAGCTGACCCGGAACGACCTCGCGGAGGTCGTCTACCTCAACCCGGATTATCTCGCCCGCTTATTCAAGAAAGAAACGGGCATCTCGCTGGGCAGCTACGTCATCCAGGTCCGGATCTCCGTTGCCAAGCAACTGCTCGAAACAACCAAACTGTCTGTGTACGCTGTGGCAAACCAAGTCGGCTACGCCAACTACTCCTACTTCTCCAAGCTGTTCAAGCAGGAGGTGGGAGTCACGCCCAACGAGTACAAGAAGAACCCGCGCACTGCTGCACGATGGCCGGTGGCGGAGCGGGCTTGAACGCTCCCCAAGCGCATGAAGAAGGGCCTTTCCGACGATCGGAAGGCCCTTTTCCCTTGTCTATTTCGATTTTTGCACCTTAAACGTAAATTTCCATTCCGCCGTATTCCCGGAATACCAGCCTCGATTTTCGGTAACCTTTACTTTAAGTGACTTGGTAATGTCCTTGGTCACGGAGGCCCCTTTCACCGTTGCGTTAGCTGAGCCGCTCTCCGGAATTTTGTTCTGCTCTTCCGCATACGCTTTTAACTTCAGACTCTCCGATGATTTTAGCTTCAGAGTGACGGTTGAGCCTTCCTCGATTTCTTTGCCATTCACCGATGCCTTGGTATACCACTCATTGCCAACATGATTGTTCTCCACCAACTCAACACTAACGAGGGTCACCTTGAGTTTGATCGTCTTTGTTGTAGCCGCCGACACAGGCTGAACCAAGCAAACCCAAATCAAGGACAGCATCAGCATAATTTTCAGTGCTTTTTTCATTGAGAGTGCCTCCCTCAAATCATATTTCCAGCAGTGCTCCGCACGGCCTGGGTTCCGCTTCCATTTTACTCCAATCCTTTGACACCCACAATCCTATGCAAATGCAAAAGAAGACCGCCGATCAACGGCGATCTTCTTCTCTTCACATTTATTTTCCAACCGAAAGCAAGAACCGCTCCAAAGCCCCCGTATCCGTAATGCTATGGTTGCAATCCCGGTTCTCCAGGCAGACATAATTCCCGTACATGGAGAAGTTGTCCGGCGAAGCATGGGCGGACTTGGTTTTCACCGAGAAAAAGGCAAGCTCCTGATGCCGATTGCAGAACAAGCAATACCCTTTCTTATTGGTCGGCGTGATGCGGCCCTCGATGCCGATGAACCGGCCTTCGTACGGGTAGACGATGTATAGCTTGTTCGTCGCGATGTCCACCCAACTCAAGTACGTCACGTAACGAAAGTCGATGGCGGCGAGATCCGGTACTTTCAGCTTTTTATTTTTAGGGAATAGCTTCTTAATCTGCTTCACCGTAATCGGCGGAAAAGGCTCCAGATATTGTTCCAACGCGCCAAGATATCTTTGGAACTCATAAGCTGTCTCGAAGGTCGCGATTTGACCGAGCATCTACTTCTGCTCCTCCGTCAGCGTCGGAAAGGCCTCAACGATATTCGTAACGGCACTAAACCTTACGGTCTCCAGAACGCTTCGATCCGCGACGGCTCGCAGGGTTTTCTGAAGAAATTCCGCTTGTTTCTTGATCACGTTATACTGGTGGTTTCTAATAAATGGTGTACACATAGCTTTCAGCCCCTTATTTGTAATGAATCAATTCAATAAGGTGCAAAGCCTGTTATTAGAAACGATAAAATGAATTTTGGGCGATCGAATAGGAAAAAGTATATCAGCAAGTTCGGAAAGCCGCAATTCGATTCCTCTTAAAATCAAACAAGTGCCCTACTCTCTTGTCCACACCGATTCATAGAAACGGAAATATATTATATCACCCCTATGAAAAGGAGTGATAGATTTGGCAAACCGCGATGTACGTCTTGCATTATGGTCAGGTACTAATTTTACTGGCCGCCGAATTCTCTTCAGACGCGGCGGGGTCGCTGTCCGCGATCTTGGAGCGTTCAGATTCAACAATGCACTTACCAGCTTCCGTCTCAGAAATATTGTGCAAAGCTCTCGCGTTACCCTGGTGTTGTTCTCGGGAACGAACTTTCAAGGTTCCTTCCGGGTATTCCGGGGCAGTCAAAATGTGTCCAACTTGGGCAATTTCAACTTCAATAACGTGACATCTTCGCTCATTTTAGTTGGCCGTAATCTGACGAACTCGGAGATCGCTGAAATCCAACGCACCGGAAGACCACCTAGAGACATTCTTATTATTAGACAATAATTGATTACAGGCTCATCGTTGGAAGCAGATCTAAAGAAGCTAGAATTCACCGCGTTCCTCTTACCCGGATTGGTTTCCTCCTTAAATGCACGAATATAGCGAAACGCCCCGGCCTTAGATCGCTCTTTGGCTGGGGCGTTTGTTGTTTAAGCTGCTTTTTTACTTTGCACCTTTGTAAGTTAAATGGATGTGATTCAGGTCCGTGCTGCTATCAAAAATAAATTCAAGCTGGTAATCCCCACGGACGTACACTAATTTTTTCTGAGTGAGTTTACCCGTTTTAATGGTAGTAGTCGAGTTTGGCATCCCATTTCTTGATCATTTCATCACGTGGATTGCCCTCATCCGCATTCAGAATTAGGGATACATTCAACTCGCCTGAATGTTTGGGGGGTCTAAACTTGACCATTTTATTCCGTGTTTCGCCAGTTTCATATGTGCCTCTTGCACTTGCTTGCCTGAATAGCCGTGTTCATTAAATAAAAATAATCCTACTAATGCAAAGGAGCAACAATTTCTACCTTCATTCGATCAGGATCCTCAAAAAATACCGCATAATGATCCGGTCCACCTGCATAAGGATGTCTATCTTTATACAGAATAGTAACCCCACGATCTTCAAGCTGATTCGTAATCTTATTTACCTGCTCCTTGGAATTAGCTTGGAAAGCAAGATGATTTAATCCCACTCTTTTTCGGTGATAGGGAATATCTAAGTATTTTTCTCCTGTTTGTACAAAGACAATATATGTAGTTCCGCTGATCCAACTCACTCCCTGGTCCCACTCTTGATAGACCGAATATCCAAGCTCTTGAAAAATCCAATCCCAGAACGCTCTACTTGTTTGGAGGTCGGAAACATTGATTTCGACATGATGGATCATTGATAAGCTCCTTTTTATTACATTCCCTCAAGGATGTTTCTAGCAACCTGGTTTGCTTCATTTTTATTTCCCGCTGGTCCTGATACATATCCCTCAGTAAGATGATATCTCTCATTTATATCATTCAATTGTAACCATACCTTATTAAAATCAGCGGATGTCATTATGGAGCCGATTGAATTTAGTACATGAAACTCATTATTCTTTGTAAGTGTTTCAAAATATTTGTTGCCTTCTCTCTTGAGCTTGATATCATAGACCAAATCGTTATCTACAATCATTTTTCCGATGAACCTATCTTTCCCAAAAAGCACTTTATAGTGCTCGCCGATGATTGATATTTGCGTTTGCTTTTCGAACTCCGTTTCTACCGAGTAAATAGTGCTTCTCAGACTTACTTCTACATGACGGGGACGATGAAAGTCATAAGTGAGATAAAGAATTACAATAAGGAATATACAACATAATGTTATGATCACTCTCTTCTTCACTTGGTCACCTCCATAAGATGAAACCTGAAGGATGTTACGGAGTCTTCAAGTTATTCAATCAAATCAAGACTTAACCGGATCATATCCCTGCACTGAATTCCGTTCTCATAAATCTTTTCAGGATAATGTCTTATAAAAAAATCCCGATCGATTCCAGTAATTCGGAATCCACATTTTTGATAAAGGAATAGCTGACCTATGCTTGAGTTTCCTGTCCCTATTTCAATCGTTTTGACGTTTTGTTCTCTTGCTTTGTCAATTGCAAAATGGATCAGTTTCTTCCCGATTCCTCTTCCCTGAAAGTCTTCACGCACCGCGATATTAACAATCTCCAATGTTCCTGGTCGTGTTTGTAGTAATACAATGACAGCAATAACTTTATCTCTATCATGCAAACCAACATAACACTGACCTCTTTGCAAATACTCCTCGATCATCTCTTGCGATGGATCAGCTAAGAGTAATAGATCAAGGGGAATATCTTCGTGATCCTTAAGTAATCTAATCTTCACATCCATATTTATCTCCCATACATTCTGCAGTAATTGAATCTATTGTTCTTGCATGCATGAACTAATATTCTTTATTGAACCTACAAATTACGTCGATGATTTTGTGTATTGAAATCTAGAAATAGAAAGACCAATCCCACAATAATGCAGAGTGACCCAAATCAATAATTGATTCGCCTTCTTCGACCAAGGAATTCAAACTTCAAACCATAAGACTCATCCAAGAAGGGAAAACGGTGGCGCAGGTAGCCCGAGAAATGGGGCTGCATGAGTACGTTGTACCGCTGGATCGCCGAATTCAAGAGTAGCGGAGAAGCCGAATCAGGTCTGGAGGACCCCTGCACGCGTAAAATTGTCGGCTTCCATATGGACGAACGAATGACGAAGGAGCTTTGTTTGAAGGCCCTGGATCAGGCGTATCGCCTTCAGAAGCCCAAAGGGAACGTGGCTGCATCATTCTGATCGCGGCAGCCAGTACGCATCCTCAGACTATTAGCAGCGATTGAAACAATATGTCATTATAGGTAATAAATGGATTTTCAAAGCCCCATACTCCTAAAAGTATTGCTATTTCAATTAGCCAATGAAATATTTTTGGGTTTCTATTATCTTCTTCTTTTTCATTTCTGTCCTTCTAATTTTATTTTGTAAATCTATTTCCAATTGCTTCTTATATTCTTTATCAATTTGGATTCCCAGTTTTTCTAGTTCTCTTACTGCACACAATAGATCAACAGCAAAATGATTGCTATATCCTCTAACAAGATTCTTTCCATTGTACTTAACTAACCAATGCTTCGCAGCTTGTAGTCTGCCTTCTTGATTAAGTCTTTTATGTCTTGGTGTATTATTTTTCTTTTTCATTTTTCCTCTTGGCTCTTATGAATTTTGCGATTATTACAGATAACGTTCGTGTATTCACGACGTCCCACCGACTTAAGCGACCAACGGGAACGGCCGCGATGCGGTTAGTCGGTGCGGATGTGTCCGGCTGATTCTGCTTCCCAGAAGCTGCCAATTACATCCCTGAATCCACATCTTACTCCTGCCGGACCGAGGGGCGAATGCCCCGAAGCGTGAACATGGTGTTAGACGAAGTTATTGCCATCTTGATATGCCTGCATTAATGTTCTTATTACTCATTTTTCATTTCATTTCTAATTCTATTCTCAATAACAAGTAAATCTTCTCTTGCATCCTTAGCAATAATCTTCAATATAATTCCCAATAAAATAAGAAATATAGAAACTAGAAATGAAAATATTGTTATAAGTTTTCCAAGCAATTTATCTTTAATATCGTAATCTATAAGCTCATTAAAGTTGCTTGTACTAAAGAAAATAATACCTAAGAAAAAGAATACAACCCCTACTAAAATAAGCCAGATTGATGGTTTTTTGGCTCTTCAAAATACGGCATAGTAATCCTCCAATCAAATTATTATTTCGATTTAAATCAACAAATTTAAAGTCCTTTGATGTGAGGTTTTTACTGTATTGCAATAATTTCGTCTAACGTTCTTGCATTAACGACGCCCCACCACCTTAAGGCTCCAGAGGAACCGGCCGCGATGCGGTTAGGTGGTGCGGGTGTGTCGCCTGTGATAGCCTCTTCGAAATGCCTTGGGCGACCGTGGGACGACGAAGCCGACCCGATGCGTGAATGCATTGTTAGCTGATGTTGCTGCCTTCTCTTGAAATTTCCCGCGAGGTATTTCTTCTATAATTATCAAATAATTTTTTTATATCCGATTTTCTTGTTACATAGCTAGTTAATACTTGACTATTCTGAACAAAGTTACTAACTTTCTTAATATTGATGTTACAGAAGAAAAGAATCCTTAGTTTTAATTTACCTCTTAAATTATCATCTATGGTTTTCTTAAAGCTAAGTCTTATAAACAATATCTCATACGCAGCATAGAGTACAAAAAAATATATGTAGATTACAAACATCAATGAAAGGAGTAGCGGTAAAAGAAAGTCCTTAATTAATTCACTTACGTTAATTTGATCTAAGCCTAATATAATTGATCTTATTGAGTGAATTATTACAATGAACCCTATTATAAATAATATAGCGTTGAAGAAGTTCTTTATGATTGCATTTCTATTTTGGTAATCTGCCGAATGTTCTATAAATCCTACAAATATAGAAGAAACGATAATAAGAAACACAATTACAATCTCCCATATTACTCTGAAACTATAAAGGTTAGTAATGAACTCTACGATAGCGACTATTTTGACATTTTCTTTAATCATATTATAAAAGTAGCTAATATCTTTTGCCTTTCCGATTGCAGATGACGCAGAAATTACACCGGTAACGAAAAACCATACAAGTGTGTCTTTCAACTGTCTATATTCCCAGAATCCAATCTTTATTAAAATATAGATCATTAACAAGTAATAAATACACATAGTGATATACCAATATACTAACTTTCTACTAAACATAGTTTTTAGCATACCTGGGATTTGTGCTCTTACATTATGTAAAGAGAGTGCATACAAAATAAAAATCAATATCCAAAATCCAATAGCTAGTTCCCTATTGCTAAATACTTGATTTAATTGTGAGAGCCACATTTTATCATCTCGCTCTTTTGTGTTTTCGCAGCAATGTCAGCTAACGTTTTTGTATTCACGAAACGACCCAGCCTTAGATAGCTCTTATCTTAGGCTGGGTCGTTTGTTGTCTGAGCTTGCTTCTTCGGTTATTCGTCTGACAACCAAGAGACAATTAAGTCTCGCAGCGTGAATACGGTGTTAAGTGAAGTCTCCCTCTTCTTGAATTGCCCTCACGATAATGGGTTTAACTTCTTTTAGGTTTCTTGTAGCTACTTCCCAAACGATACTTTCATCAATTCCAAAATATTCGTGAATCAAGATATTCCTTAGTCCGATCATATTCTTCCAAGGGACTTCTGGATACTTCCTCTTAACTTCATCGCTAAGATTTCTAGCGGCTTCTCCGATAATTTCTAAGTTTCTTATTACTGCATCCAAAAGCATTTGATTAGCTAAAAACTCATCATATTTAACGGCACCGAGATAAGTTTCTATCCGATTAATTGACTCTAGAATGTCCATTAGTACATTAACCGATCGCTTCACTGATATTGTACCTCGCTAAGAATTTCATCTTTCATATAAGATTTAATGGCATTAGGGGTTACAAGATCGACTTCTCTGCCAAATACAGACTCTAAATAATCCTTCAAATCCAAAAATTCAAATCCTACTGGACGAGAAAATTCAACTAATAAATCGATATCACTTGTTTCCGTCTGTTCATCTCGAGCAAAAGAACCAAATAATCCTATCTTCGAAACATAAAAACGATCCATCAAAAATCTCTTTTCAATCCTTAACTTGTTTTCAATATCTTCTCGCTTCATTGAATTCCCTCCTTGTTTCAAGATTATGTTTTCATTATAACCTAATGGATATTATTTTGTTCGTATTGTCTTTAAAGGGAGATTTCACTTAACGTTCTCGTATTCACGAACCCGAGAACCTTAAGGCAGCTTTAGCTGCCGGCCGCGACGCGGTTAGGTTCGCAGGGTTGTTCGCCTGAATCCACTTCCAGCTTCATCCTCATCGGGCGAACCAAGGGCCGACTGGCCCGCAGCGTGAATATATTGTTATATGACGTCATAGACTTCTTCGATTAACTACCAATGAATGTATCCTGACTTCTTTAAGATCTTATAGGTCATTGAATTCAATTCATTTATTGGCTCTTTTAAACTAAAATACTTCAATTCAAGTCCTTCATTATCATTGATTGTTGGAATCCCAGATACCTTGTGGGCTTCGTATACTATAATTGCATTATAAACTTCATCGCCATGAGGATATTGATAGTACATATCACTTCCAGATAAGACCGTTATAAATTTCAGTTCTTCTGCATTGAGTCCAGCTTCTTCATATAATTCTCTATGTCCTGCTTCTTCAAAAGTTTCAGCTATTTCTAAGGCTCCTCCAATAACTCCCCAATCTCCTGTATCCGTTCTTCTTTGAAGCAGTATATTCTTTTCTTCGTTCAATACGATAACCGTCACACCAGTCAAAATTAAAGGTCGAGTACCGACCAATTTCCGGAGTTCTGAAATATATCCCATCTTGATTCCTCTTTCTAATATTCATTTGTCTGTGATGTCATATAACGTTCCTTGTATTCACGACGCCCCACCACCTTAAGGTCACGAAGTGACCGGCCGCGATGCGGTTAGGTGAATGGATGTGTCCCGGCAATTACTTCCCCGACTTATCTTCCGGGACCGAGGCGGCTTGTCCGCCGATGCGTGAACACATTGTTAGATGATGCTTGCAGGCCTCTTTGAATTACTTACACTATTTTCTTTGCAACATAGGTTATACAATCCGTTGTCAGTTTTACGGGTTCTCCATTTCTGTCAATCTCATATTCTAATTGTTTTACAAATCGTTTTTTGATTTCCCAACCAGAATATTGATGATCCAATAATTCCATCATTCGTTCAGTAGATATATTCACTTCAAACATTGGATCTAATTCTTGTCCATTATCAAGGTTTACTTCCTTTATGTTCGATCCAATAATTATACAGTTGGATCCATTCGTTTTGGTTCCAAGAGTCATTTCTTTAAGCTTTATTTCCAATGCCCTTTCCGAACTAACATGTTCCAAGGCAGATACAGAAATAATCATGTCATACTCGTCTTGTTCGATTCTGAACTGTTCAATATCTGATAATCTTGTAACAATATATTGTTCAACCCCAAATTTGTTACTATAGCTTTTCAATTTATCTATCGCTGATTCCAATAAATCAA
>NZ_JALXVO010000090.1:0-6947 GCF_025151705.1 Paenibacillus sp. p3-SID1389
TAGGATTAGGCCTCAAATATTTTGCCCATATAATACTCATCAACGTAGTTTCCATCCACTCGAATCGAATTTCGTTTGACGCCCTCGACTTCAAATCCCATTTTCTTGTACAGGGCAACGGCCCGTTCATTAGGGATCATCACCGTTAACTCGAACTTGGTGAGCTCCGTCTGCGCACGCCATGCCTCAGCTGCCTGGAATAAGCGTGTTCCTATCCCTTTGCCCGAGTAGGCTTGAGTGATGCCAACCACGATGTAACCCACATGCTTCGTTCGCTTTGCCTGCCCGCCAAACACGGCCAAATAACCAACCAACTGGCCTTGATCCTCCGCTACCAGAATCGTGGAGCCAACCTCGGACAGGATCGATTGAATCCGCTCCCGCTGTTCCTCAGCCGTCGTGGTACGTTCTCCCGGTTCATAGAGCATAAATTTCGTTTCTTGGTCCAGTTGCAGGCATAGTTTCAAAAAACGCTCAGCGTCATCCACTCGAATTTCTCTAATCTCAATCATCTAGATCTCTCCATTGGTTACTCATTCTCTTTCCCGTTCTCCTTCGCTCCCCACTTGGCGGCTACCTGATCCTCGCCTTTGAAATAATCGACTTGGCCGGCGCTCTCGTAAACTTCCTGGTAGGGTAAAATATTGATCTTCCCTGAATCAGGATATTCACAAACGTCCAGCCCCATGTTCGTTCGGATATCCAGGTACTTGCACGGCTTCTCCGTATGGTTAAACAGTTGGTGCGCCCCCGAGGGCCCCATTTCGAAGAACACGATATCCCCGGCATGTACTTCCTGATGCCCTTCCGGCGTCCGAAGCATCGCACTGCCTTCCAGAATGACGAAGAGTTCCTCCGCATTGCGATGAAAATGATAAGGAAAGGAGTACTTCCCCGGATCCAGCGAACGGATATCAAACGTCAAATGCTTGGAACCAGCCAGCTCCGCCAAGCGCTCGCTCGTATGCCAAGCGAACTCTGGAACGGGCGATTGCTTCTGATGGAACTTCACGCGGTCCGCAGAAAAAAGATGCATGATGATCCCCCCTTAATACAAAAATGCCCGGCCGCCGATCATTGCTTCCTGGGGCCGGGTCATACGTTGGTCTTCTCATTATACATAATTTCAGACCGATTCGAGTATTCGCGTTCGTTTACAACGAGAAAGTTTGAGCTAGAACCTCGTGGAGGCCGGGCAACCCCTCGATTTCCACGCGTTCGATCGTCTCGACGAAAGAGATGCCTTGTTTCCGGTAAATCTTCTTCCAGAAAGCTACAGCAATGGCGTTATTCTGCAGCTGCTCCACCCGGATTTGGCCCTTCAAGCGCCGCAAAATTTCGAAGGCGGCCGTCTCCGCCGTTTTTCCTCCGCGATATTTATGAAGCACGAACATCTCCTGCACCGTAAAGTCGATCTCCTCGGGCACAAACGGTGGGGCGCAAACCAGAATGAAGCCGGCTACTTTCCCCGAACAATAGATGAAATAAGGATGCAGTTCTTCCCGCTCCAAGTAAAGGTAAGTGTTCGCCAGATCAAATCGCCCGTCTTCCCCCGGTTCCTCGCCGGTAAACGCCGATAAATCATGCAAGTACAGCTGAAATAAATTAAAAAACAGCGAGCTTTGAGACGGTAAAATGGGTGCGATTCGAACGTCCACGCACTAGCCCCTCCTTGGTTTCGCGATTTCGAGTTACCTTCCTCTGTTGTCCCGGAGATAAATATCCAGGGCTTCGATCCCCCGACGGGCCAGTTTAATAAACAGAATCAAGGCATATAAACCTAAGCCGGCGATAACGAGATAGAACAAGAATAGGAGGGCGGGAAGCACCCCAATGATCCCTGCACTGGCCATACCTATCAACTCCTCACCCTAATGATAAACGATCAGATGGTTGTTTTCAGTGGTCCACCGAAGGACTTCCCCCAACTCCGACCAACGTCTTGACTTCGGCCAAGCGGCGAATCTCGTAAGTTGGCCGCAAATTAAGCGTATTCGGGCGGTGATACGGGTTATACCAGCAAGTATCGATCCCGTAATTAAGACCGCCCTTCATGTCAGAAGTCAACGAATCACCGACGATTAAGACCCGGCTTTTGTCCGATGGCCGAAGCCCCAATGCTTCAAACGCATAGTCAAAAATCCCCGGATGCGGCTTCGAATACCCCGTGTCTTCAGAAACGATGACGGCCTCGAACATCTTCGCCAATGCCGATCCGGCAATTCGGTTTGCCTGCACCTTTTTGATGCCGTTGGTGATAATCGCCAGATGAAACCCGGCTTCGTTTAAATCGCGGCAGAGCTCATAAGCGCCTTCGAGCAGGAAGGTTCCCTCCCCTAGCAGTTCCAAATAACGCTCACTGATCTCCTCTACCTGGGTCCAGGGAGTTAATCCGAGCTCCTGCACCAGTCTGGCGAACCGTTCTGTCCGCAAAGCGGCCTGCTTCACCAGTCCTTGCTCCAAATCGCGCCACAGTTGCTGGTTAATGGTCTGGTACGCCTTCATCACTTCGTCGGTGCAAGGGATTCCCGCCTCCGTGAGCGTCCGGCTCAAGGCGTGGTTTTCCGCCTTCGGGTAATCAAATAACGTATCATCCGCGTCGAATAAAATATGCGTATAAGACATGGGGCTCCTCCTGTTGTGTTCTCTATCACCTTAAAATATCTCTTTGTCTTATGCCCTTGCTTTGATCGGAATGTATAAATCGACCTTCGCCTTGCCTTGCGGGTCCTGCGCCGGATCGTTCATGCTAAACTCCAGGCAGTATCGATCATCCGGATCGTATTCGCTGTCCGGCAGCCAATTTCCGAATATGCTCTGGTACAGCAGCGCAAGCTTATCCGGTGTATCATAAAAATAAAACTTGGCATAAAGCCCTCCAGGCAGCGTTTGGAAGCCGATCTCCGGCGGCGCATCCGCACGGCTTAGCGTATCCGGTACGGTGACGCAGGCATCGTATCGGCATTCCTCCTCTTCGGTTACCGCCGGATCATCCAGAGATATCCCGATAAAAGATTGCTCCGGCGGAAACAGCTGATGCTGCGCCGCCCACATGCCTAACTTTGCCCATGCCTGATAGGTTTCCAGATAACTTCCGACATGTCTCACATACGCGACTTCCATCAAAGGAAGCTCTACAATCGTGGCTTGCATTTGCCAAACCCTCCTCAATAAATTGTTTTTTACAGTTTGATGATAAGGGTTTGGCGCGGCACCGGCTTCCTGCCGATTGCGGTCCGCTTGCGAAATATTGCGATCTTGCCGGGCTTGCTCTCGCATCTCGGTTGGTGTACGACCAAAGTGCTTCTTGAACGCCGCATTAAAGCTCGAAGCAGACTCAAACCCGCATCCCAGCGCAATTTCCAGCACGGATTGGTTGGTCTCCCGCAAGTAAGCCGCGGCCCGGGCTAAGCGCTGCTTGGTGATGTACGCAAACGGCGTCTCCCCCGTCACCGAGGCAAAAATCCGCGAGAAATGATACTTGGAGAAGTGGGACAATTCTGCCAATTGATCCAAATTGAGCTTGTGATGCAAATGCGCATCGATATATTTGCAGACCTGGTCGACCCTTTCCTGGTAATCGTTCATCTCGCTTCTTTCCTCCCCGAAGCCCCTTCCCAATAGAAGGGCCGTTTGAGGAGGGGAGGCAGCTTGGTAGCCGCGTCTCCTTTGGCGGCATTGATCTGAGCTTGCGTCAGGAACAGGCTCTCTGATAGATCAGCTCCCCTTACATCGGCATCCCGCAGGTCTGCGCCAATCATGTCGGCGCCGCGAAGGTCCGCTCCCCGCAGATCCGCGGCGATCAGGTAAGCACCTCTTAAATATATGCCGCGCAAATCGGCGCCCCGCAGCTTGGCGCTGATCAAGTCGGCACCACGCCCAAAGCTTCTGCGGCGTCCGGAAGCAGTTCCGGCCTTCCGCAGCGCTTCAGCGCGGACGCGCTTGCTCACCTCCAGCAGCAGCTCGTTGACCTTCGCGCGATGCGCTGCCACATCATAGCTGAGCAAGTCGTCCAGCTTGGCGGAGGTCAACCGTTCCGTCTCGTCATAACGAATCCGCAAACGTTCATGTAAATGGCTGACCTGAGGTAGACTTAACGCTTCATCCAAGTACCAGAGCAATTCATGCAGCTGCCACATGACCGGGAACACATCAAACATCGGCTTTGCCGATCCGGGCACCTGACGCCAACTTAACCCGGCGAAAGTCACCTGAGACACTCGTTGCCCTGCGCCAAAGCAGTCATAAAAGGTACACCCCCGGTACCCCTGCTCCTGCAGACTGCCGTGAATCCCGCAGCGGAAGTCATCCCGCAAATGGCCGCAGGGCTGTCCAGCCGCTTTGTCTGCAGCGAAGTCCACCGAAGCCGCAAAAGGCAGGGCCGCACAACACAAGCCAAAGCATTGCTCACAGTCCGCCTGCAGCGTGAAGCGACGTCGGCCATATGCTGGTTCCTTGGTCGATAAATTCTCAGACATCGTAAGATTCCCTCTCTTTTTGCCATCGTTGTGTCTCTAATATTTAACGCTTAGGATCGCTGATTTGCCCCAGATGATGACGCGCATGCCGAATATAATCTTCAAGCAATTCCTCAAGAGTCATCGAGATGCCATCCGTAAAAAAACACCGTTTCTCCCAATCCGTCTCGGCAGAACTGCGCAGCGCATTCAGGATTAACCCGTTGAGTTGGTTCCACACCAAGAGAAGCTCCTCACGCCCATAATGATGCTGATACCCGTGACGTCTCACCCATTCATCCTGTACGTATCCTTCGAATGTGACCGGCTCATCCGTGGTCAGGATCCTCATAAACCGCACATGGTTATTGGCTGCGGAATCACACAAGTGTCCGAGGATTTCCAGCTTCGACCACTTCTCCGGCAACGGTTTCTTCTGAAATGGTGCCTCATCGATACTGTTAACCGTTGTTGAAAGCTTCTCCAGCAAGAGCTCCAGCTGTTCGATTCTTTTACTCATCTACGCTTCCCCTCCTCAGATCACCTTCAATTTGCCCAATAATCCTATCTTAGTCTAGAACAAGACTGGAAGTAAATGCCGACTTCCTAACTTTTGCCTAATATAAAAAAGCCTGCCGAAGCAACACAGATTCCTGCTCCGACAGACCTCCCGTGATTCCTTATGGGTTAACCTTTTTCATATCGTTTATCGTTGTTTCGCTTCTCTCTGACTACTCTCTCTTTATTTCAACTTCGCAACGGTAACGGCGACCTCCTCCAGTTGCGACGAACTTAACTTCCCGTCCGGTGATCTCAATGTAACGAACCGGTCGTCCAGTTGGAAGGACAGCATCGGCGTGTCGGATGGTGTGTACCATTTGGCTTTCGTGCCGTTGGACAAGGTGACCGTTTCCCCTTCATATCCATAGGCGTAATCCCGCGGGGAAATTGTAATCGTCATATGATTAAAGATCAGATTCACGCCGTCATCCGAATCGCCCACCATCTTGAAGGCATCTCCTTGGGCCATTTGCTGGGGCGCGTAAGGCGTTTCAAAGGATTCGAATTTGGCGAACGCCTTTTTGATTTTTTCCAATTGGGCATTCGTATACTTCACTGGAGTTAAACCGGTCTCAGATCCTGGGGTTTCCGAAGTTTCGCTGCCGATCTGCACCAGTTGTTTGTTCGCATCATAATTTACCGGGACCTTCAGCACGTCTGCCAACGCCCGAACGGGCAAATACGTCATACCGTTATAGGTAATCGGCGCTAAATGACGGCCTTGCCCGTCAACTGGAGCATAGGTTTTGCCATCGACCTGGATGCTGATTTGGTTGTTCAGATAGGCGTTGATTTTCTGCAATTTCGTACCGGCATAAACTCCGGCAGCTCCGGATAAGGTCATACCTACTACGGCGAAAGCCAGAATTGATTTTTTCATGTTGTTGTTCATATCGTTAGTTCCTCTCCCTTAATAAATTTGAATTTGAATTTTCTACTTAAAATCGATCACTTGAGTGACCAGCAGCGATTTCGGATCGTCCACCGTAATGCCCAGCCGTTTGCCCGATGGGCTCCAGCTGAACGGATAGATCGCATGAGGAGGCGGATCGACCGATGCGTAATAAGGAGCGAGCGGGGACACTTGCCCGGAGCCGGTGTCAAAAATATACACGCCATTCATCCCCGGCCTTCCATCGATCCGGCAGCTAAAATGTACGTTTCATCGTTTAGCCACCCGCCCAGCCCCAGGTAGTTATCCCCCGGGATTTGAATGATCTCCCCGGTTTGACGATTCTCTACAAAGTTGTCGGCCGTGTACTTATTCTTCCATTTCTGAATGAAACGGTACTGGCCATCGGGAGACGGGGTCTCCTTCACAAGCATGTAGCCGTCCATCTGCTGTTTCTCCTCTCCCGCAGGCTGGCGTGTCTGGCCAGTCACCAGGTTCACGATCGAGACCTCATACGCGAATTGCGCTTCCTCCGTCGCTGTCCCGGGTTTGACCAGTCGGGTCTTTTCCACCTTCACCTCGTCCTCTGGCAAGCCGTCACGATAACCAACACAAGCGCTACTGCCATAAGTTGAAGTGCATAGGTGCCAATAGGGGGCTTCATTCCAGGTACCTCCTGCGTTTTGCCACAGGAGTCGCCGTCCATACCGCTCACCCCCGTTGTTTCGGGGCGGCTGATTCGGTTCCCCCTGTTGACTTCAGTATAGGGAAGACCTTTCACATAAAAATATCCGACTTGTAACGTTCTTGTAACATCGACTGCGATTGTAACGTCTGTTGCGATTGTGATGTAGGCTACTGCGAGTGTACCGTTGGCTGCGGTTGCAATGTCGGTTGTAAATGTATCTCTCCTGCGATTGCATCGTCGGTTGTCATTGTAACGTCACCCGCAACTGCAAAAGTGCAGTTCATTTCCCGCTGTAGACGGAAAAATGCCCCTCTAGATGTAAAAGTGCAGTTCATTTCGGCCCAAAACG
>NZ_JALXVO010000091.1:0-6698 GCF_025151705.1 Paenibacillus sp. p3-SID1389
AAAATGCAGTTTTTTAAGGCCAAAATCGCTGATACTCTCCATTTGGAGCGCTTTTGCAGTTTTTCGTGTCCACCTGCCACGCTGCCAAAGGCAGAACTCTTCCTAATGCAGCCTACGGAACTGCTGGGGGGTCATCCCCGTGTGCTTGCGGAACGTGGCGACGAAGTGGCTGGCATCTCGAAAGCCCGTTTTGCCGGCGATCGCGGCGACGGTGACGCCAGGTTCGCTGGCCAGATGCTCCTTCGCCTTATGGATGCGCATTTGCGTGAGGTAGCTGTAGGGGGCGATGCCAAACGATTGCTGGAACAGCTTGCTGAGATGTCGGCCGGACATTCCGGCCACTTCAGCCAACGTATCCAGCCCAACGTCGGGGTTGCCGTATTCCCGCTCCATCCAGGCGAGTAGCGGTCCCAGCTTCTCCATGATTCGCGGGACGGCGCTGCCGCTCACCTGGCCGAATTGGCTCAGGACTGCAAGGAACCGGTACACCTCGGTTGAGGTCTCCAGGCCAAACGGGTCCTGAATGCTGTCCAGCCGGTTGAGCAGGTGGCCAAGCAGCGGGGAGATAGGCGCCTCCGCTTCCCAGCGGAACAGGACAGCCTCCCGGATGCCAAACGCCGCCAGAATCGACCCGGCAGCTGCTCCGCCAAACGTGAGGTAATACGTCTCCCATGTCGAGCTTCGCTTAGCTTGATATTCGTGAGGCATGCCGGGCGGCAGCAGCATCCCGCTGCCTGGAGGGAGCAGGACCGTTCCGCTGCCCAAAGTCAACTCCCCCTCGCCCTCGGCGGTATGTAGCCAATGGTAATAAGGGTAGCCGTCCGGGCGGACGATTTTCTCCTGATTCGGATTATAGCCGACGCTTTCCAGGAGCAAGGGAAGATTCGGTGTGGCAGCCGGGGAAAAAACAAAACGGGTAAAGGCCCGTGAACTCATCGTGCGAATTGCCTCCTAAGTTTAATCCATATTATTATATTACAATTCGAAATTATTATATATAAAGCGGGAAATTTCAACCTTACAATGGACTTAGAAGTTATATATCGCAAAAGGATGTGGATATGGTGATCAACGAGAAACTGCCGAAAATTTGGTACGGCGGCGACTACAATCCGGAGCAGTGGGGACCGGACGTTTGGAAAGAGGACGAGCGGATGTTTAAGCTGGCCGGGATCGATGTGGCTACGGTCAACGTTTTTTCCTGGGCGCTCATTCAACCTAGCGAGGAAACGTATGACTTTACGCAATTGGACGAAACGATCGACCGCTTGTACAAGAGCGGCGTTTATGTCTGCCTGGCGACCAGCACCGGGGCTCACCCGGCATGGATGGCCCGCAAATATCCGGACGTGCTGCGCGTTGACGTGCAGGGACGGAAACGCCGGTTTGGCGGACGTCATAACTCCTGTCCAAATTCGCCGACCTATCGCAAATACGCTGCCCGTCTGGCCGGCAAGCTGGCGGAACGCTACAAGGATCATCCGGGGCTGTTGATCTGGCACGTTTCCAATGAATATGGCGGCTACTGCTATTGCGACAACTGTGCGGCTGCCTTCCGCGTGTGGTTGCGAGAGCGTTATAAAACGTTGGATGAGCTCAACCGGGTATGGAATACGCGATTCTGGGGTCATACGTTTTATGATTGGGAAGAAATCGTGGTGCCCAGCGAACTCAGTGAGGAATGGGGCGGCAACCGTACCAACTTCCAGGGGATTTCGCTGGATTACCGGCGCTTCCAGTCGGAGTCGCTGCTGGAGTGCTACAAGCTGGAGTACGACGAGATCAAAAAGCATACGCCAAACGTGCCGGTAACCACCAATTTGATGGGCTTTTATCCGGAGCTGGATTATTTCAAATGGGCGAAATATATGGACATTGTTTCTTGGGACAACTACCCGTCCTTGGATACGCCGGTCAGCTTCACGGCCATGGCCCATGACTTGATGCGCGGGCTGAAGAGCGGCGCGCCGTTTATGCTGATGGAGCAGACGCCAAGCCAGCAAAACTGGCAGCCCTACAACTCGCTGAAGCGTCCTGGCGTGATGCGCCTTTGGAGCTATCAGGCGGTCGCGCGCGGCGCCGACACGGTGATGTTCTTCCAGCTGCGCCGCTCGATTGGGGCGTGCGAGAAATACCACGGTGCGGTCATTGAGCATGTCGGTCACGAGCACACCCGGGTCTTCCGCGAAGTGGCGGAGCTTGGCCGAGAGCTGGAGCAGCTGGGCGATACGCTGCTGGACGCGCGGAACGAGGCGAAGATCGGCATCGTCTATGACTGGGAGAACCGTTGGGCGATCGAGCTTTCCAGCGGTCCAACCGTAGCTTTGAATTACGTTAATGAAGTCCACAAGTATTACGATACGTTGTTCCAAATGCATGTGGAGAGCGACATGGTGTCGGTGGAAGAGGATTTCAGCAAATACGAAATCCTGATTGCGCCGGTGATGTATATGGTGAAGCCGGGCTTTGCGAAAAAAGTCGAGGAGTTCGTAGCGAACGGAGGCACATTTGTCACCACCTTCTTCAGCGGCATCGTAAATGAGAACGATCTGGTGACGCTCGGGGGTTATCCGGGCGAGCTGCGCTCCGTCCTAGGCATTTGGGCAGAGGAGATCGACGCCTTGCTGCCGGGCCGCACGAACCAAATCGTGATGAAAGAAGCTTGGGGTGCACTGTCTGGCCAATACGAATGCGGCCTCTTGTGCGATTTGATTCATGCCGAAGGCGCAGAAGTGCTAGCGGAATACGGCTCCGATTTCTATCAGGGGATGCCGGTCGTGACGGTCAACCAGTTCGGCAAAGGTCGCGCCTATTATGTGGCAAGCAGCCCGGACGCCGCCTTCCTGCAAGGGTTCCTGAAGAACCTATGCGAAGAGAAAGGGATCCAGCCGTTGCTGGACGCACCAGCCGGCGTCGAAGTCGCACGCCGCGTGAAGGATGGCAAAGCCTTCTTGTTCCTGCTGAACCATAACGAAGGGGCTGCTGAGGTGGAAATCGGGTCTGAAGGAATGAAGGACCTGCTGGCGCAAACGGAAGTGTCGGGTACGGTTCAGGTGCCTGGCCGGGGCGTCGTTATTTTGGAAGGTAAAAAGTAAAGATTATCCAAAAAACCGCAAGGCCTGACAAACGGCCTTGCGGTTTTTTGGAAGATATCAGAAAACTTTGAATGTACGTCGATAGACGTTTTTCTTACGGAGGTTCAGCTATTCTCCAGAATTGTGTTCAGCGTCGTCCGGTCCAGTCCGCGCACCAGGCGAATCAGCAGCTCCTTCGCAGCTGCATAATCATCCGTATGGATGATTGAGGAGGATGTGTGGATGTAGCGGGAGCAAATGCCGATGACGCTCGACGGGACGCCGGTGCCGCTGAGATGCACTTGACCGGCATCCGTGCCGCCCGGTGACACGAAATATTGGTACTTAATCTTGTGCGTATCCGCCATATCGCGGATATATTCGACCAAGCCGCGATGGGTGATCATCGTCGGGTCAAGGATGCGCAGCAGCGCGCCATCGCCCAACCGGCCGAACGCTTTTTTATCGCCGGTCATGTCGTTGGCCGCGCTGGCGTCCAAGGCGAAGAAGATGTCAGGCTTAATGAGATTCGCCGCCGTCCGAGCCCCTCTAAGGCCCACTTCTTCCTGCACGTTAGCCCCAGCATAAAGAACATTCGGCAGCTTCTCGCCGTGCAGTGCCTCGAGCAGCTCAATCGCTAAACCAACGCCATAGCGGTTATCCCAGGCTTTCGCCATAATTTTCTTCGGATTGACGAGAGGGGTGAACTTGCAAATCGGTACGATTTGCTGGCCGATCTGCACCCCTGCGGCTTCGGCTTCCTCACGGCTGTCCGCGCCGATATCCAAGTACATCGATTTGAGGTCTACCGGCTTGTTACGCTGCGCCTCATCCAGCAGGTGGGTTGGGATCGATCCCACTACGCCGACGATGGGGCCGTTCGGCGTAATGATTTGCAGGCGTTGGGCCAATACGGCCTGGCTCCACCAGCCCCCCAGCGGTTGGAACGACACCATTCCGTTGTCGCTGATCCCGGTGGTCATGAAGCCCACTTCGTCGAAATGCCCGGCGACCATCACCCGAGGACCTTGCTCATCTCCGCGCAATACCCCGAACAGTCCGCCGAGGTTATCCTGCACGAATTCCTGCGTATAGGCCGACATTTTCTTTTTAACGAGGGCCCGCAGTTCTCGTTCAAATCCAGGAGCCGCTGGAAATTCCGTCAGTTCTTTAAATAGCTCGCGCGTTTTTTCATTCATTGCTTGCTTCTCCTTTTTCTAAAGATACGGGTTCCAAAGGCCCGATTTACAGCATCTAGATATCTTAGAATCCATCTCAGATAACCTTCCTACCCTAGTATGAACTACCTTTTTTCGATTGTCCATGGCGATTGGATTGCCCGGATTTCTTGTGCTGTCGTAACTCTGGCGAGCACCCGCCATCCGAGCGCAGCATATACTGCAGAAGCAGCAGTCGATGGGCGAATGAGGAGGCTAAGCTTAATGGAACGATATGCCAAAGATTGGCTGGTGATCTGTCTGCTCTTTATCCTGTTAGTGATCGTCCTTCTATATTTATAATAACAGGATGCAATTCCCTTGCCCCACCTGATGCAAGTCCGCCGGAACTTGATTTCTGCGGGCTTCTTTGTGTTGTAATTGAGCAGTTTGGAGCCGGATTCCATGGATCATTTTCCAAACATAACAAGCCGCCGGATGACAAATAATGAGTATACCGTGCAAGTTAGGAAAATAAGGAGGAATGCCGTTTGCCTGCAAAAGCGAAAAACAAGCCGGGAGCTCGGGTGAAGTTGAACAACCTGCTGCTGACGGAGGAAGAGTATCAGCAGGTTGCCGACCAGCATAAGCCGAAAACCAACGTTTTGCGCAACTGCGTAAGGGCGTTTCTGGTCGGCGGGTTCATCTGCTTTATTGGCCAATGTATCCAGCAGCTGTTTATGACTTTTGCCGACATGTCCGCGCGGGAAGCAGCGAGTCCTACGGTCGCGGTCCTGATTTTCATCTCCGTTGTACTGACCTCGTTTGGCGTTTACGACAAAATCGCCCAATGGGCCGGGGCCGGTACGGCTGTACCTGTGACGGGGTTCGCCAACTCCATGTGCTCCTCGGCCATTGAATCCCGAGCGGAGGGGCTTGTTCTCGGCGTAGGGGCCAATATGTTTAAGCTGGCGGGGTCGGTGATCGTGTTTGGCGTTGTAGCCGCTTTTATTGTAGGCGTGATTCATGTGATCTTCGGCTTGGGAGGAGTGCATTAACCGATGCTGATCGGCGCGCAAACCTGGGAATTTCGCTCCAAGCCGGCCGTTATCGGAGCGGCGACCGTTGTAGGGCCTGAAGAAGGGGAGGGGCCGTTGTCCCACACGTTTGATTTCGTCTACGACAATTTGGAGATTGACGAGAAGACGTGGGAAAGAGCGGAGCGCAAGCTGTTGGAGCACGCTGGGTCCCTTGCCTTGGTCCATGCCGGCATTAACCGGGAGGATCTGTCCTTCTTCATCAGCGGCGATTTGATGAACCAGATTATTACCGCGACGTTTGCGGCCCGGACGATTGCGGCTCCGTATCTTGGGGTGTTCGGTGCCTGCTCGACCTCCATGGAGAGTCTTGCCTTAGCCGCATTTCTGGCTGACGCCGGCGGGGCAAAATATGTGATGGCCGGTACGGCCAGCCATAACTGTACTGTGGAGAAGCAGTTCCGCTATCCAACCGAATACGGTTCGCAAAAACCGGCCACCGCCCAATATACGATTACGGGCGCAGGCTGTGCGGTTGTATCGAAGGAGGGGAGCGGTCCGCGCATTACCCATGCCACGATCGGCCGGATCCAGGATCTCGGTGTTAAGGATCCGTTTAACATGGGAGCGGCCATGGCGCCGGCCGCTGTGGATACGCTGGTTTCCCACTTCCGCGATACGGGCCGGGGGCCCGAGGATTATGATTTGATCGTCACCGGAGACTTAGCTTCGGTGGGACATGCCATCGCCAAGGATTTACTTGAAAAAGACGGCGTCTCGATGGACAAAACGAAATTTGACGATTGCGGATTGATGATTTATGACCGTAACAAACAAACGTATGTGAATGCCGGAGGCAGCGGCTGCGGCTGTTCCGCCGTCGTCACCTATGGCCACATTCTAAGAAAATTAAAGAACCGGGAACTAGGCCGGGTGCTGGTCGTTGCTACGGGTGCCCTCTTGTCTCCGCTGTCCTATCAGCAAGGCGAGAGCATTCCCTGCATCGCGCACGCGGTTGCCCTGGAACAGGAGGTTAACGAAAAATGATATTTTTTTGGGCATTTGTCGTTGGCGGATTGATCTGTGTTATCGGCCAACTGATGTTTGACGTGCTAAAGCTCACCCCGGCGCACACAATGAGTTCGCTGGTCGTCGCCGGTGCAGTGATGGATGCGATTGGCTGGTATGACCCGCTGGTGAAGTTCGCCGGAGCGGGAGCTTCCGTACCGATTACAAGCTTCGGCAACTCGCTGGTGCACGGGGCATTAACCGAACTGCAGCGGGACGGCTGGATCGGGGTTATTACCGGGATCTTCGACGTGACTAGTGCGGGGATCTCGGCGGCGATCATTTTCTCCTTCCTTGCGGCACTTGTTGCCCGGCCAAAAGGTTAAAATTTTTGGAAAACGCATTGCTTTTTGCGGGAACAG
>NZ_JALXVO010000092.1:0-6384 GCF_025151705.1 Paenibacillus sp. p3-SID1389
ACTTATTGACTTTATAACCTCAATTCATATAATATATATTGTTGATGAAGACTGGATAGAGTCTTACTTAGGGCGTAACGCATGCGAGCACCCTCTCGGTTTTTGTTGCTGACGGGACAGCGGCTGAACTTTCCTGTCAGGGAGCGTATCATTATCTATCCTTCGCTCAACCAAACAAAACCCGCGCAAGTAGAACCCTAGACGAAATTTAACTAACAAAGGAGTCTACCTATACAATGGCACGTTACACAGGTCCTAAATTTAAACTCAGCCGCCGTCTTGGCATTTCCTTGAGCGGCACTGGCAAAGATTTGAAACGTCCGTTCCCTCCGGGGCAACACGGTCCTAACCAACGCAGAAAAGTAAGTAACTACGGAGCACAATTGCTCGAGAAACAAAAACTGCGCCACATGTACGGTTTGGGTGAGAAGCAATTCCGCACCCTGTTCGAGAAAGCGCAGCACATGCCTGGTATCGCGGGCGAAACGTTTATGATCTTGCTTGAAAGCCGTTTGGACAACCTTGTTTACCGTCTGGGCTTCGCGAACTCCCGTGCTGGTGCACGTCAGCTCGTATCCCACGGTCACGTAACGGTTAACGGCAAGAAAGTAGACATCGCTTCTTACCGCGTAAACGTTGGCGACGTAATCGGCCTTCGTGAAAGAAGCCGTGGTCTCTCTTCCGTGAAGGAAGCTCTGGAGAACCGTACGCATGTTCCGGCTTACCTGGAATTCAACGACACGACTCTGGAAGGCAAATACATCCGTTTGCCAGAACGTTCCGAGCTGTCGCAAGACATCGACGAGAAGCAAATCGTCGAGTTCTACAACCGTTAAGATTCGGAAGCAAACCGACCCAAGTTGTTCTCAACTTGGGTCGGTTTTTTTGTGCCTACCTTTGGCTATTTGGTCATAATGCTGTAATCCGTACACAATTGACTTTCCACCAGTCACTTACATACGGTCACTAACGTTTGGAACAGCTCATTTTGTAAGCGATCATCTTCGATCAGGTGCAAGCGTTCAATATGCTGCTTCGGAAAAATCAATAAATGCCCCTTGGTAGCCGGATATAGATCGAAAATACACAGAACATGTATTGACTCGTGTAAAACCACAGCTTCTCGGGTTTCTAATACATTGCAAAGTATACAATCAACCATCATTAGACCCTTTCTCTGACTAAAAGAGGAACAGTAAGTTCTGTTCCTCTTTTAGCTGATTATGCATGATTATATGCAAAAATTGGCGAGGGATCTTTATATAGTCCATTCCTCTTATTTTACCGACAACTTCGCGAATTTGCGTTTGCCGACCTGGATGATCTCTCCGCCCGCCAGCTCCACTTCCGCGTTCGGATCGCTGATCTTCTCTTCGTTCAGCTTCACTGCCCCCTGCTGAATGCTGCGTCTCGCTTCCCCGTTGGAGGCGGCGAACCCAAGCAGCGTCAGCAGCTTGATCAGACGGATTTTGCCATTGTCCAGCTCAGCGGCAGGAATCTCTTTCTCTTCAATATCTTCCGGCAGCGCCCGTTGCTGGAACACGGTGACGAAATGCTCTTGCGCCGCATCGGCGGCTCCCTGACCATGGTACATCCGGACAAGCGTATGAGCCAATTTCATCTTGGCATCACGTGGATGCACCGCCCCCGATTTAAGGCCTTCGATTAGCTCTGCCAATTCTTCGAGAGACAGGTCAGTCACCAACTCAAAGTACTTCGTCATCAGCTCGTCCGGCACAGACATCGCTTTACCGTAGATTTCGTTTGGCGCTTCATCAATGCCGATGTAGTTGCCAAGGCTCTTACTCATCTTCTGCACGCCGTCCAAGCCTTCGATGATTGGAGTCATGATGGCTACTTGCGTGTCTTTGCCATATTCCTTCTGCAGCGTCCGGCCCATGAGCAGGTTAAACTTCTGGTCCGTTCCCCCCAGCTCGATATCGCTCTCCAGCGCCACCGAATCCATGCCTTGCATCAGCGGGTAGAAAAACTCATGGATGCTGATCGGCTGACCGCTTGTATACCGCTTCGTAAAATCGTCGCGTTCCAGCATACGTGCCACGGTTACCTTTGCAGACAGCTTCACAACGTCGGCGAACGTCATGGGTGCAAGCCACTCTGAGTTAAAGTTCACTTGCGTTTTGCTCGGGTCCAAAATTTTAAAAATTTGCTGGCGGTACGTTTCCGCATTCCGCTGAACATCCTCTTCTGTCAGTTGCTTGCGGGTTTCCGATTTACCGGTCGGGTCGCCGATCCGTCCCGTAAAATCACCGATGATCAACTGCACCTGATGGCCTAGCTCCTGAAACTGCCGCAGCTTCTGCATCACCACCGTATGGCCGATATGAATGTCCGGCGCGGAAGGGTCCAACCCCAGTTTCACTTTCAGCGGCTTGCCGGTCACTACCGACTTGATGACTTTTTGCTTCAATTCATCCTCCGGCACGATCTCCACGACACCGCGGGAAATTACCTGAAGCTGGCGTTCCACCTCGGCCTGCTGGGCCGCGCTTAATTCTTCCCATTTCATTGCTCTTCTTACCTCCATATTCATTAGACCTGCTTAGAAATCTAAACGCAAAAAAGCTCCTTCTCATCCCAAGGGACGAGAAGGAGCACTCGCGTTACCACCCTAATTAAAACCGCTTGCGGATCCTGCAGCGAATTGCCAGACGAACCGATGACGGTTTTCACTTCATTCACATAACGGGATATCCCGGTACCGGACTACTGGCGCATCTTTGACGCGCGTTCCCCCGGACGGCTCCAGACGGTAATTCAAAAGCGATCCGCTCATCGGTTCGCAGCAACCACCGATTCTCTGAGCAGCGGGAATCCGCCTTCTACTGAGTCTTTCTAAGCCTTTGTCGATTTGCAATTTAAAATATTATATAACATAGATGCATTCCTCAAGTCAAATCTACGAAAGCTAGGTCATAAGCAGGAAGTCGGCTTCGTCACACGCCAAAATACGCTGAAAAAACATCCAAATCCCCTTTTTTATGCTATAATGTTGCTGTTTATAAAGGAGGATCATGCATGGATCATGAGAACGACAAAAACTCCGGCAAGCTGCGGCGCAATAACCGGAGCGAAAAAACCGCAAAACCCGCCCGGAAGCGCAAAAAAGGCAGATTAGCCTGGGCGATTGTGGGTTGGCTCGTTCTGTTTGGATTTGCCGGCGCTCTGTTTGCCGGTGGAGCCGTATTCGGATACGTATCCTCCATCGTAAAGGACGATCCGGTGCGGTCGCGTGCCGACATTGAAGCAAAAATCAATCATAATGAAATGACCGGCTTCGCCTATTTCCGTGACGGCCAGCCGATCGGCCAGCTGCGATCGGAAGAGGACCGCCGTCCTGTCACTTATAAAGAAATCCCGCAAATAGTGATCGATGCTGTAATCGCTATCGAGGACAATCACTTTGAAGAACATATCGGGATCGACTTTAAGGGGACGTTGCGGGCGGTGAAGCAGCGGGTGCTCAAAGAGGACGTGCAGACCGGCGGCAGTACGCTGACTCAGCAGCTGGCGCGGCGCGTGTTCCTGAACCTGGATAAGACCGAAGACCGGAAGGTTAAGGAAATGCTGCTGGCGCTTCGGCTGGAGCGTTTTTTATCCAAAGAAGAAATCATTACAGCTTATTTGAATAAGGTTCCCTTCGGCAACGGTTCGAACGGGTACCAGGTTTACGGCATCAAAGCCGCGGCCAAAGGGCTCTTCAACGTCAGCAATCTGTCGGATTTGAATATCGCCCAAGCGGCCTATTTGGCGGGTCTGCCTCAGCTTCCCTCCACCTATTCCGCTTTTAACGGCAAAGGGGAATTTAACGAGGAGGCGTTCGGGCGGGCGGTCAAACGCCAGCAGCTGGTGCTGCAACGTATGCTTGAGGAGAACAAAATCACGCAAGCGCAATACGATGAAGCGATGGCCTTCGATATCAAAGGATCGCTGGCCAAGCCAACGAAGAAGGCGTATGACACGTTCCCGTATCTGATGCTGGAGACGGAACGTCAAGGCGCCATTGTCCTGGCGATGCTCAACAATCCGGAGATGACCAAAGAAGAGATTGCCGCCAACTCCGCCATCCTCGAGGAAGCTCGGCAGGAGTTGCTGACCGGGGGATACCGGGTGTACACGACCATCGACAAGAAGGTCTACAACGCTATGCACAAGGTATCGGAGAACGCGGACAATTTCTCTCCGTACAGTGAGAAGAAGGGGCTGGAGCAGGTCGCCTCGATGATGATCGATAACAAGACCGGCGCGATCCTTGGCATGATCGAAGGCCGCGACTTCTATACGGAGCAAATGAACTATGCAACGCAAATGAAACGGCAGCCCGGCTCTACGATGAAGCCGATCGCCGCTTATTTACCGGCGCTTGAAGAAGGGTTAGTTCAGCCCGCATCGATCATTGATGATTCGCCGATTATTTTGAAGGACTACCAAAAAGGCTTCCACATCCCGGTCAACTCGAGCGGCGGCTATAAAGGGTTGGTGACTGCGCGGACCGCTTTGAATGAATCGCGGAATATCCCAGCGCTTAAGGTGTTCAACAATATCGTGGGCATCGACAAAGCGTGGGACTTTGCCAAGAAGCTGGGCATCACCACATTGGAAGAAGAGGATTACCATGCGCAAACCGGTGTACTTGGCGGCTTGAAATATGGCGTCACCGTTGAAGAACTGACCAATGCGTACAGTTCGATCGCTAACGGGGGGCAGTTTACCGACGCATATATGATCGAAAAGATTACCGATGCGAAAGGCAACATCGTCTACAAACATGAGGTGAAGCCGGAGCGAGTCTTCTCCGAGCAAACGGCTTACCTGATGACCGATATGCTTCGCACCGTTATCACGGACGGCACCGGCAAATCGATCAAGAGCGACTTCAAGAAATATGGCAAAATTCCGGTTGTCGGCAAAACCGGAACCACACAAAACTATGCCGACGTCTGGTTCATGGGTTACTCGCCGGACGTCACGCTGGGCGTATGGATCGGGTATCGCGAACCGGTGAACACGCTGTCGGAGGCCGGCAAATCCCGGGCGCGCAAAATATGGGCGCTCGTGATGAACGAGGTTACCGATAGCAGACCGGAATTGTTTGCGACCGAAGCGTTCACGAAGCCGGACGGCATCGTGAAGAAGACAGTTTCCGGCTACAGCGGGAAGTTGCCTACCCAGTTGACCCAACAGGCCGGGAAGCTGGTTACGGATATTTTTAATGCGAAATATGTGCCAACCGAACCGGACGACGTATTGATTCGCGCCAAGTACGTGACATACGAAGGCATCAACTACGTGCCGCTCGAAACAACGCCTTCGGATATGCTTCGTGAGAAAGTTGTCGTGAAGCGCGAGACGCCGATCGAAGTGCTCAAGGAACAACTGGAGCAGGCGTTCGCCGGAATGTCCGGCAGTCACAAACCGCTGAGCTTCTACTTGCCGAAGGATGCCGGGGAAGATGCGCCTTACAAGCCAGATCCTCGTGTCGACGATGGTCAGGCACCAGCGCCTCCGGCGAATGTTGCCTTGTCTGCAGGCAGTGGAGCAGCGACGATCACGTTTAATGAAAATACGGAAAAAGACGTCGTCGGTTACCGTTTGTATCGCGCGGATGACGGCGTGACGTTCCAGTATACTGGGAAAGCCGCGCTGGTTGGAGATCCGGCGGTGATTACTGACGATCGATCCGTGGGCTTCACCACCGCGTACTACGTCACGGCCGTTGATGTGGCCGGCAAGGAATCGGCGCCAAGCGCGATCGTCAACGTTTTTGGCGGCGGCGTATTCCCGGGCGACGGCTCGACGCCGAATACGCATGGTGAAATGCCAGGCGGCAGCGACGGTGGTATCATTGGAGACAATGGGAACAACGGTCCGTTACCTTCATCGCCAGCTAACGTGAGCGTGAAGCAGGACGACCGGGGATTCACGGTGAGCTGGGATGCGAACGGTCCGCTTGACCTGGTGACGAGCTACAACGTCTACGTGTCCGATGCCCAAGGCGGCACCTACACGAAGGTCGGCTCCACCTCGGACCCGCACTTCTCGTTCAAGACCGACTCCAGCTCCGTCTGGATCCAAGTCACCGCCGTCAACGTGCTGGGTGAATCCCCGCCGTCGGCGCCGGTGCAGTATAGTAAATAGCGAAAAAGCAGCAGGTGTGTGCCTGCTGCTTTTTTGGTGCTGCTCTTTCTTGTGTGATCTTGTGCTCGTGGGTGCTCCTATTTCATCGAACCGTGAAACGATGTTTCCTTAAGGCTGTCCGTATAAATATATATGATTTTTCGAACATAATTCGCTGCAAACTACCCATTTGGCGGAAATATATTCGATTTTTCACATAAAATCTCAAAGTTCGGGCTTCAAGGG
>NZ_JALXVO010000093.1:0-5999 GCF_025151705.1 Paenibacillus sp. p3-SID1389
GCGTTGCTGGCAAGCGTTAGAGCGCAGGTTCGCCTCAACGGTGTTCGCCGGAGCCCATCAACGCACACGAGTTCCCTCACCGAGTCAGCGGCCCACTCACCGCGATATCGACTCGCTCAGGCTACAGTGGCTTGCTCACGTGACAGCACTCGCTCACCGCAACAGCAAACCCGCACCGGGACTGACATGACTTTGTAACACGTAGATAACTCAACAATATGAGATGTCTTCTTCATTTGCCTAAACCAAGTCCCCCTCGTCCTCGTCTTCATCCTCAAACAACGTGTGAAGCACGCTGTTCCGGTTTTCGAGGAAACGACGCGTAATTTGGTAGTGATCCGTATCCTCGTAACGGATCCGCCCCAGCTGATCGCCATCGAAATTCAGGATGTCCGCGTCCGGATAACCCATCAGAATCGGCGAATGGGTAGCTATGATGAACTGGGCACGATCCGATAAGTCGTGGATGATCCGCAGTAATGACAACTGCCGGGCCGGGGACAAGGCGGCCTCCGGTTCGTCCAACAGATAAATGCCCCGGCTGCCAAATCGATACTTGAACAAGCTGAGGAACGACTCGCCATGCGATTGACTGTGTAAGGACACCCCGCCGTAGGCCCGCGTTGCTGCGACATCATCGATATGCGAGGCAAATGAATAAAACGATTCCGCCCGCAGAAAGAAGCCGTTCGTCACTTTCGGGTTCCATGAGAGACGCAGATAGTCGCCAAGCGCCGATTCCGATCGGTCCACCTCGTAGACGTTGTTTCTCCCGCCCCCGGCTGGATTAAACCCGGGCAATCCCCTCCAGTAACGTGGATTTCCCCGAACCGTTCTCCCCGACAAAAAAGGTGACCGGACGGCGGAGATGAAGCTTATTCATCTTCCGGACCAGCGGGAGCGAGAAAGGGTACTGGTGGAAGGAGGGCATTTTCTCCTTCAAAAGCGTTACCTCTCTTAAATACACCCTCTTACTCCCCCCTTCACATTGAGAATGAATCAAGCTCCTTATAAATAAAATAGTCGAAATCGGCAGGCTTGCGCATCCCGCTGAGGTCCTGGGCGCAGACGCCAAGGAAGGTGCCGGTGAAGCGCACTTTCTCTGCGGGATCGTCGGATAGGTGGCTAACGTCAACGGCTTCGCCTACGGCATGCCAGGTTTCCCCGTCCAGGCTGTAGTAGAAGCGTGCCAGCTCGCGTTCGATGACCACCCGCAGCCAGCAGCGCGAAGCCCCTTCGATCGAGATGTCTTCCGCCAGCAGCTCGTCGTAGACGCCATATTTTGTCTGGATCAAATTCAGGCTCTTGCCTTTCGTCTCATCTCGGGAAATCCGCAAATACACATGATCGTTCGTATCGTAAAACACGGTCAGGCCGGCCATCTGCTGGAACGTCTCCGGCTCGAACTCCACCACCGTCTCCGCCAGGCAATGGAACGATTGCTGCCGCCGCGCCACCAGACTCTGCCGGAACAGCGAGTTCATCGACTCACGGCCATACAAGCGCAGGAAGCCAGGGCGCTCGCGAAGCGTCAGCCAATCCTCCGTGGCCGGAACGCGCAGCGTGCTCCAATGCACCCCCAGCGTCACCGCCTCGAAATCATCCCGTTCCGGCTCCGGCTCAAACGGGTGCGGCGGTAAAGCGGGAGCGGGCACCTTCACCTGCGGCTCATTCCCGCCGGTTTCTAACCGGAACCAGCCGTCTTCCGTCCAGAAGCCGCGCTGGATCGCCGTTTCCCGACCGAGCGTGCAGTAGATGTCCTTCGTTGGCCGCCCGGTCAGGTGCACCATGTACCACTCGCCCGTTTGCGTCTCGACCAGCGAGCCATGTCCCGCCTTTTGCAGCTCCAGGTGCGGTTTGCCCGACGAGGTGAGGATCGGATTGGTTGGGTCCACTTCATACGGTCCGTCGATCGTCCGCGACCGGGCCATTGTGACCGCATGATCGTAATACGTGCCGCCTTCTGCGGTAAGCAGGTAGTAGTAGCCGTTTCTTTTATACAAATGCGGGCCTTCGGTTAACCTAAGCTCGGTGCCTTGGAAAATATTTTTCACCGGACCCACCAACTTCTGCTGCTTCGGATCATATTCTTGAAGCACGATCCCGGCAAACCGGTTCTTCCCTTTCCGGTGATCCCACAGCATGTTGACCAGCCATTTGCGCCCGTCGTCATCATGGAACAAGGAAGGGTCGAAGCCGCTGCTGTTCAGATAGATCGGATCCGACCAGGGGCCGCGGATATCCGGGGCGGTGACCAGAAAGTTTGGAGTGTCCTTGAATGCGCCGTGGCGGCTTTTGACATCGGTATAGATCAGATAGAACAAGCCGTTATCATAGCTGAGGCAGGGGGCCCATACCCCGCAGGAGCCGGGGTTGCCCAGCATGTCCAGCTGAGACACCCTTGTCAACGGGTGACCGATGAGCTGCCAGTGCACGAGATCCCGAGAATGATGAATCTGCACACCCGGGAACCACTCGAAGGTAGAAGTCGCAATATAGTAGTCATCTCCGACCCGCAAGATCGAGGGATCGGGGTTAAAGCCGCGTAAAATCGGATTCGTGATCATTGGACGTTCGCTCATAATTTCCTCCCGTTCAAAACTGTTATCGATTTGATTATTGTTTTTTCGCTCATTTCTTTAAATTCGATTATAATAGAAATTAGGTTTTTGCATTTCATTCCTGCCTAAGGAGGCTAGATTTTATGCCTGATTCAAGAACAACCAACGATTCATCGCATCGTTTATCCCATATTCCGGTCTCGATTCTCGACCTCGCGCCGATTACCGCCGGCAGCACCGCGGCCGAATCGCTGCGCAATTCGCTGGACCTCGCCCAGCATGCCGAAAACTGGGGTTATCACCGCTATTGGCTTGCGGAGCATCACGGCATGCCCGGCATTGCCAGCTCGGCGACCTCCGTCGTGATCGGTCACATCGCCGGCGGCACCAAGAAGATCCGCGTTGGATCCGGCGGCATCATGCTGCCAAACCATGCGCCGCTCGTCATCGCTGAGCAATTCGGCACGCTGGAGTCGCTGTACCCGGGGCGGATCGATCTCGGCCTCGGTCGGGCGCCCGGCTCCGACCCGCTGACCTCGCACGCGCTGCGGCGCGGGCCGGGCAGTGACGGGCAGGATTTTCCGGAGCGGCTTGCGGAGCTGCGGAATTACTTCCAGCCCGTCTCCGGCTCATCGATGCGCGTGCGCGCGATTCCCGGCGAAGGCCTACACATCCCGATCTGGCTGCTCGGCTCCAGCGGCTTCAGCGCGCAGCTGTCCGCCCAGCTCGGTCTGCCGTTCGCCTTCGCCAGCCATTTCGCGCCGGACTACTTGCTCCCGGCGCTTGATCTGTACCGCACGCACTTCCGCCCGTCGGCGGAACTGGCGAAGCCTTACGCGATGATCGGCGTGAACGTGATCGTCGCCGATACCGATGCGGAGGCCCGCCGTCTGGCGACCTCCCAGCACCAGCAGTTCTTGAACCTGATCCGCCGGCGTACCTCACAGCTTAACCCGCCGGTGGATCAGCTCGATTGGACGCCGCAGGAGCAAGCGGTGGTTGAACGCCAGCTCAGCTATTCGGCAATCGGCTCACCGGAGACGGTGCGGAACCGGCTGGAGCACTTGCTGGCGGAGACCGATGCCGACGAGATCATCGTCGCGGCCCAGATCTATGACCACAAGGCCCGTTTGCGTTCTTACGAACTGCTGTCAGAGCTGTTCGGAGGACAACGCTCCTTGTAATCCGACGGACTGTATCCCGTGTACTCCTTAAAGACTTTGGAGAAATAGTGCTGATCGCTGAACGATAAGGCGTCAGACACTTCTTTAATTCGCATTTCCGGCTTGCAGGCGATCAGCCTGCAGGCCTCTTTGATTTTTAGGCCGGTATAATACTGCACGAACGTGCTTTGAGCATATCTCTTCATGACCCGGCTGACGTACGAGGGGCTGACGTGAAATTTCTGCGCCACATCGGCGAGCGAAAGATACGAGTACAGGTTGAGCTTGACGTATTCCTCGATTTGCCGAAACAGCTCCTCCCCGCTTTTCCGGTTCAACGCCTGCAGCCACTCGAAGGATTGCTTCGCCCATTCCAACAGGTTCTCACCAAACCTCTCAAAGCTGTCGGCTTCAAGCAAACGGCGGGAGGAAGCCTCGAGCTCCAGCCGATGCCCGGTCTCCTGATCGCCTCCCGCTTGCGAGAAGGCATCGGCCAAGAGCGCGACGAACCGTTCCAGCTCCGCAAGCCGAATGTTGTCGCCGGACCATTTGGTCAGCAGCTCGTTCAGCTTCAACAAGAACTGCTCCTTCCTCCGCCCCAGAATGAGCTCGGTAAAGGCTGCCGCGGCCGCCCGATCCAATTCGGATCCCTCCGGTTTGCCCAACGCATGGGTAATCTCCGTATCCATCACGATTCCCTGGTGAATAGGCTGCCGTTCGTCCAAAATGCCTGACATGCGGTGATACAGCTTAGGCAGCCGATCTGGGTCCCCGGACTGCAGCTGTCCGCCAATCGTCGCCGCAAGCCCCGCCGCCTCCAACGCTTTGCGGACGAACTCCAGGCATTCATACACCGAGGAATACGAGTCCACCACGGTTTTTGGCACCAAAGCAAGAAATTGACCGGGCACTTGAGTCGGGAACACCCAGCACAGCTGCGGAGCAAATAAAGCATCCAATCTGCGCTGAAGCTCATCCGCACGCCAAAGCTCCCGCACGCCGGCAAACGGCTGCCTCCGGATGAGGATCAACAGCTTTCCGTAATGACGGAATTGGTCCCCGAGCTGCAGTTCCTCGTAAACCTCCGGAGCTACAATTTCCTGGAATAGCTCCGCTTCACTGGGAATCCGGCTGCGGAGGCGCTCAAGCGCCCGTTCCATCACTTCCGACAGCTGCTTGCGTTCGACGGGCTTGAGCAAATAGTCAAACACCTGCAAATTAATCGCTTTGCGCGTGTATTCGAAATCGTTGTATCCGCTGATCAAAATAAATAACAGCTGCGGGCGGATCTGCTTCGCCTGTTCAATGAACGCGAGGCCGTCCAGCTTCGGCATGCGGATATCGGTCAGCACCAAGTCCACCGGCTGCTGCCGGACGAGCTCCAACGCTTCCTCTCCGTTGGCCGCCGTGGCCGTCACCTGAAACGGAAGCTCCAGGGAACCCAGGAGCGTTCGAATGTTCCGCAAGATCGGCTTGCTGTCTTCCACGATCATGACGTTGTACATGCTGTGCCCTCCTCGTTCAGTAGAAGTCCTTCGTTAACGAACCGATGATCTGAACCGTGGCGCCCTTTTCCCCATCCGCATGGTTAAACAGATTGAAGAACAGCCGGTTCTGGTACATTAACTTCAGTCGGCCTACGCTGTTCACGATGCCCATGTTGCCGATCGAGGCGGGCCGTTCGTCCCCCTCTCCGGCAGCAGCTTCGCTCTTCCGCAGGTTGTCCATGATTTCATTGATCTTCCCGGGCGGAAACCCGTCTCCGTTATCCTTAATCTCCACCGCCCATAACCCGTTGAACTGCTTCACCGTAATCTCGATCCGCCAAGGCGGGTCGCTGTGGGTGAAGGCATGCTCGATGCAGTTCTCCACGAAGGGCTGGAGCACCAGCCGTGGCAGCTGTACGTTCCGCGCCGATTCGTCCGCATGGATCTCCCAAACGAGATCGTCTTCGTACTTTTGCTGGACGAGGGACAAGTAGTGCCGGGTATGCTCCAGCTCGTCGGCTAAGGTGACATGCGCGTATGGTGAAGATACGATGTAACGCAAGCTGTCCGATAAGTGCTTGCACATATCGGTGACGACATCGGTCTTGCCCTCCTGGGCCGCGATGCTGATCAAATACAGCACGTTATGGATAAAATGCGGTGCAATTTGGGCCTGGAGCGCGGAGTTTCGCGCCTTGACCTCCTCGTGCAGGGCGATTTTCTCCCGTTCAATCGATTCTTGCAGCCGTTCCATCAAATCCTGAAAGGCCTCGTTTAATAGAATTAAA
>NZ_JALXVO010000094.1:0-5711 GCF_025151705.1 Paenibacillus sp. p3-SID1389
GTTAATTCCTGGTGTCGATTCTATCACTTAGATTGTTATATTAATACAAGCAATTTAGGGGTAATTGATGGGCGTGTACTGTCTATGCCGGATGGGGACATAACTGTAATTTCTAATGATTCAATTAAGGATTTCGACTTTAAAATTGATGCCAGGTTTCTTTTGTACGGTCAAGCGTTTAAAGTAACCGGCATTGACCGATTTAGCAAGCCGGGGATGCTCATACTGACTTGTAGAAAGGATTTAATTGATGAGCAAGCGGATGATCTCATTAATGGCATTGCAGGAGGGTTAAGTTGTCCAGTTAATTTTGTGAGCGAAAACATAGAACTGACAGTAGGTAATACACATCAACTCACTTGGACAAGCGATAAGAATGCACCTGTGAAGTTCTCTTCGTCAGATGAAACCATTGCAACCGTAGACGCTAACGGCATTGTAACAGGAATTACAGCAGGTCAAGCGACAATTACTGTTGCTAACGCTACAAACGAGCGTATTCGCGATACAGTAACTGTAACAGTCAAGGGTACGCCAGTAGGATATACAATTAGCCTGACAAGTACAGGCGACCTGGAACAAATCAATAAAGGATATACTCGTACATATAATGCAGTTGTAACGGAAAATGGCAATGTAGTAAACGAGCCGGTAAAGTGGGAACTGTTTGCAGACGATCAGACAAGTACAACAACCTTGGCGGAGATTACAAGCCAAACGGGAACATCATGTACAGTCAAAGGTGTAGCGCTTGGATATGCACAATTAAAGGTTAGTTTAGTTAGTAATCCAGCAGTGTATATTTGGCAGCGGATAAGGGTAAAAAGTTTTGTTTTAGACCACAACCCATATTTATCACTTAGAAACCTTTACAATACAAATGAGACCACCTTATAATAAAAGTGTAATCATGAATGGGTTGTAGTCTTGTTTGGAAAAACGTCTGCAAACCCTTGATACATATGGAATTATAGTTCGGGGTATGGCGCAGTCAGGTAGCGCGCACCCTTGGGGTGGGTGAGGCCGTGGGTTCGAATCCCGCTACTCCGATCCTAGCAAACCGAAGAAACAGGCAAATTCAACTGAATTTTGCCTGTTTCTTTTTTTAACCACGAAAGCTAGCGAGGCAGTTGCCTCAAATCATTAGTCGCCCATACCGTTCGTCCACTGTTCTCATACTATGCATTAGCTTGCATAAGGAAGGGGAACAAGGGAATGGAAGAGATTTATTATAATTGCTTACGATGCATGGGGAAGCGAGTTCGTATTTTAGCCTGTGACGGCGCCGTACACGAAGGCACGATCGTGAAGGTTGACCGGTACAATGTATATCTAAAAAGATCAGGAAAAGGCCGGGCTCAAATTTCGGCATTTTATCCGCCCTACGGTTATGGCTACGGATACGGGCCTTCTGGAGCGGCCGGGGATATTTTGACGCTGAGCCTGTTCACGCTGCTGGCAATTGCATTAATTTAAGGCTGAAACGTTCGCCTCCAAGGGATTGGAGGCATTTTTTTGTTCAATTTTGGATAGGATAAATTTAGGATATCCCCTGATAACCCTTGCCTTGTAGAACTTATATTTTTCTTGCGAAGCCTATGGGATTATGGTAAAATTCAATTTGTTGTGAATTCGGTGGTCCGCTGCGGATGATGAAGAAGAACAAGAGGTTCTTTGGAAGAGGCATGAACACCTGAGTGGAAGGAGGGAGTCCTAGATGAATATCGTACAAGCGATTACGCAAGAACAGCTTCGCAAGGATATTCCGAGCTTTCGTCCTGGTGACACTTTGAAAGTGTTCGTTAAGGTTATCGAGGGATCTCGTGAACGTGTCCAATTGTTCGAAGGTGTTGTGATTAAGCGTCGTGGCGGCGGAATTAGCGAAACTTTTACGGTTCGTAAAATTTCCAACGGTGTAGGCGTGGAAAGAACTTTCCCGCTTCATTCCCCGAAAATCGATAAAATCGAAGTGGCTCGCCGTGGTAAAGTGCGTCGTGCGAAGTTGTATTATCTTCGTGAGCTTCGCGGTAAAGCAGCGAGAATTAAAGAAGTACGTCGTTAATTTTCCGTTAACGAAGAGGGGGCTTGTATCCAATCAAGCCCCTTTGCTTTTTCTTCGGGAAGTTTCGAGTTCATTCACTACCTCCAGTACATATTTTAAGAGATAAGGAGAGGTCACGATCCATGGAGAAGCATGAACGTCAGGATTATCCGGAGGTTTCGCCGTCTTCCGGACGGGTGGAGCAGTCGCCAGACGGGCCAGGAGCGGTGCAAACGCCGCCTGCGGGCAAGAAGGAAAAAAGCGAGGCGCTGGAGTGGCTGAAAGCTATCGCCATCGCCGTTGTGCTGGTTCTCCTGATTCGTTGGCTTTTCTTTGCTCCGTTTATTGTCGACGGCCCGTCGATGCAGCCAAACTTTCATACGGGAGAACGGATCATCGTCAACAAGATCATTTATGATATCCGCGCTCCAAAGCACGGCGAGGTCATTGTTTTCCACGTTCCGTCGGAGGGGCGGGATTTCATCAAACGTGTAATCGGCGTCCCTGGGGATACCGTTCAAGTGGAAGGGGATACGGTGACGGTCAACGGGAAGGTCGTAGACGAGAAGTACATTAAAGATGTCGTGATCGAGAAGCATAATAATAACGAGCTGTACAATACGGAAGCGAATTTTCCCAACGAGCTGGTTCCGGATGGAACCGTGCCGGAAGGATACGTATTTGTACTGGGGGATAACCGCTCGAATAGCACGGACAGCCGGCGGATCGGTTACGTACCTTACAAAGACATCGTAGGTCGGGCAGATCTGGTGTTCTGGCCGCTGTCGGATCTGAAGTTTATCCGGCACTAGACGTTGCGCAATAGAATGGGAGAAACGTGAGGGAAGGCGCGTTCTTGGGACAGTGAGGTGAAGGTATATGACAATTCAATGGTTTCCCGGCCACATGACCAAGGCACGCCGGCAAATCCAGGAGAAGCTCAAGCTGATCGATGTGGTCATCGAGCTCCTTGACGCGAGGTTGCCTCTGTCGAGCCGCAATCCGATGATCGATGAGATTTTGCAAGGCAAGCCGCGCTTGATCGTATTAAATAAATCCGATTTGGCCGACCCTGCGGTTACGCGGCAATGGATTGCTTATTTTAAGGAAGAAGGGCATCTGGCCGTTGAAGCAGACGCCGCCAGCGGGCAAGGCTTAAAGGAGATTCCCCGCTTGGCCAAGGAACTGCTGAAGGAGCGGATCGAGAAGCAAATCGCCAAAGGCATCAAGCCCCGGGCGGTTCGAGCTTTAATTGTCGGAATCCCGAATGTTGGGAAATCAACGCTGATTAATGGCTTAGCTGGTCGTAAAATCGCCGCCACCGGCGACAGACCCGGCGTCACCAAAGGTCAGCAATGGATCAAGGTTGGCACGGAGATGGAGTTACTCGACACGCCGGGTATTTTATGGCCGAAGTTTGAGGATCAGAACGTCGGCTACCGGCTGGCCGTGACCGGTGCGATCCGCGAAGAGATTTTGAACGTGGAAGACATCGCTTTTTTTGCCGTAAAATATTTGGTCCGGTATTACTGGGAGCCGTTCAAAGCGCGGTTTGAGCTGGATCAACCGCCGCGAGACTTCGACGATCCGGACGAAATCGTTGCGATCATGGAAGCGGTGGGGCGTAAACGCGGTTGCCTCATCAGCGGTGGACGAGTGGATTTGGAGAAAGCATCGGGGATTCTGCTTCGCGAATTGAGAGCCGGGAAGCTGGGCAGATATTCGTTGGAAGCCCCCTATTAATAAATGAAAGCCGCTGGCGGTTTGGAGATCCTTCTTCAGATCGCCGGCGGCTTGTTTTTTTAGCGAAAGGCTGTAGAATCGAAAGAGGATTGCCGATAAAATAAGGGAAGCATCGTAATTCATAGAGATGAAACCGATAGAGTGATGGATGCGCTCCAGGCGTGGAACCCTCATTTCCGAGTCCGGAGATAGGAACCAACAACATAGAACAGCTAGCAACGGGGGAAGTTTCGCGAGAACAAGGAGGCATTATGGACGATTTATTAAAATATGAGCGCGAGTACTGGCAAGCGGGATATCCGCATATTGCGGGGATCGACGAAGTGGGCAGAGGCTGCTTGTTTGGAGATGTGGTAGCGGCTGCGGTCATTTTGCCGCAGGGGCTCGTGCTTGAGGACGTTAACGATTCGAAGAAATTAAGCGCCAAGAAGCGGGAGAAGCTGTTTGATCTCATTATGGAGCAGGCGATTGCCGTGGGGATCGGATTTGTGGATGCGGCTACAATTGACCAAATCAATATTAAGCAGGCAACAAGGCGGGCGATGAAGCAGGCGGTCGAGCAGCTGACAATTCAGCCGGATTTTCTGCTCATCGATGCGGAGAAGGTAGATGTGCCCATTCCGCAACTTTCAGTGATCAAAGGGGATGCCACCAGTCAGTCGATCGCGGCCGCTTCGATCGTTGCCAAGGTGACTCGGGACCGTTTGTGCCAGGGCGAATGGGATGCACGTTATCCTGAATACGGAATCGCCGTACATAAAGGTTATGCAACCAAGCTGCACCGCGAACAGCTACTTGCATTGGGGCCAACGCCGATGCATCGCAAGAGCTTTATGCGCAATTTGTTCGTGGAAGAACAAACGTTGTTTTAACTGGCATTCCTTACCCGCTCTCGATCGAGGCGGGTTTTCCATATCCTAAACGAAATCTAAGGGGGGAGCTTATGAATATCGGACCGCTGCTGCGCAGTTTGATGGGGGACGTTCGTTCCGGGGAGCCGAAATCGCTGGAACTCAAGACGGGGCAGGTGGTCCGCGGCACGGTCTTGTCCGTCTCTGACGATGGGCAAGTGGCCGTCATTCAGGTCCAGGGCGTGAAGCTTCACGCTGCCTTAGAGACGCCGATGCGCCCGGGGGAAACAACGCTTCTGCAGGTGCAGCCGGAATTTAAGGACGGTTTGGCGGTCTTGAAGCCAATTTCCTCGGACCCGGGGACCGTCCTGTCTCCCGCTTCTCTTGCTAAGGCGCTCGAATCGCTGGGACTTGAGAATACGCCGGCGAACCGGGAATTCCTGCAGATGATGCAGAAAAGCGGAATTCCGTTAACGCGGGAAAATTTGTCGCTCCTGCAGCAGGTCTCCGGGCTAAAGCCGGCTGGAGTGCCGCTGTCCGAGTGGATTCAGGCGGCCGGCATTGCTTTTGGACGGGGGCTTCCGATCACCGGTGAAACGGTAGCGGGGTTGCACCAAGCTGTTTTTGGCCCTCCGCTGCACGTCCTGCTGTCCTCGCTGGAGGAGCAGATCGCCAGCTTTTTGCGCCAAGCGGGGCCGGACATGACCGGAAACGGAGGACATACCGGCTCAGGCTCGGCGGCTGGCTCATCGGCTCAGACGGGGCAAACGGCATCCCCCTTGCTTGCGGGGGACACCGCTTCTCCAGCGCCCGGGTCGAATGCCGGGATGGCCGCCTGGGGAGCAGCACAAGCAGGGACGCTGCCGAGCGGCGGAGGAGCCCAGCCAAATCAGGCGGCTGGGTTGGTGCAGTTAGCCCGGCAGGGCGCTTTTGCGGTTGCCTCGGGCGGGCCGCAATCCCCGCAGCCGGGGCTGCAGGGACAGCAAGCCGCAAGTGCACCGGGCGGAGCGCTGGTCGCGAAGCTGCAAGCGGTGTTGGCGGAGCTGCAATCGTCCGTGCTTCCGGAGGGCACGGAC
>NZ_JALXVO010000095.1:0-5667 GCF_025151705.1 Paenibacillus sp. p3-SID1389
AGAGGCTTGATAGCTGCATCTTCCACATTCAAATAAAGGAAGGCGACGGGAGGACAGACGGGTGCACTCGGTATAAGCGCAGCGCGGACAAAAGAAACCGTCTGGCCACTTCATAGCGATGATCGCCTCGATGCAGTCCGCCTCACTTTGAAAACGGCTGATTATAGGGTGAAGATCCGTATTCATATTTAATTCCATGCCCGATCCCTCCGCTTCAAACGAAACTAAAATCAAATATACGCACATATATTCTTGTTTTCCTTATTATACCAAACATACGTTCCTATTACAAGAATTAAATTCCATTTTTAACCTAATTATTTTACTTTGGATGATCAGCAAAAAAATGAGGATGGAAACCTCTTAAAATCCCCATCTGAACGAAAGGGATAATCAGGTAAAGAGGGGAGGAAGGTATAAAGGTGGGAAGGGTGGAACGACGGTAGGATGGAGCGGAAGTAAGATGGAGCGGAAGTAAGATGGAGCAAAGGTAAGATAGAGCAAATAGATAGAGCGGTGGAAAGTGTAGAAGGATAACGGTGGAACGATGGAACGGCGAAAAGCGGAGGTACAGAGGGGTATCTATAACGTTCAAGAGAAAGGACCTCAACGACGAAGTTTAAGTGCCCGAAAGATGCCGTTCTGTAAATGGGCGGCGATGCGGTGAGACGATCTTGGGTCTGAGTTCTGAAAGAGAATTGTAACAATATTGAAAGGAATTTTTTAGTAATAAATGTTAGATTATGTAGGATTTTCGTGGTTTGTGAGGGGTAAAAATATTACAATTTTGGTACATGCAATGAGAGGAGGAAGGAATTTGTACAAGCCGGTGGAAACGCTGGAGGAAGGAACCTTGTTCCACTCGATTTGGATGGAGGCCTGGATGGAAAAAGGCTTTGAGCCGGAATTTGCTGAGAACGTCTTAGGTCGTTGCCTCGTATATGACGAGGCGGGGGTGCCGGTGGGAACGGTGGAGTTTAAACCCTATGTCCCGCACTCGGACGAGCCCTTGAACCGATTGGCGCCGTTCGACGATCATCCGGCCATCATGTGCTCTGGGCCAGGGGAGATCGCCGAGGTGGATAAAGTCGCTCTGCTGAAGAGATACCGCGGCCGCAACCTGAACCGGTTGCTCGCAACGATCGTCCTGTTTGCAGAGCAGAACGGGATTCGCCATTACGTCACCTTGCTTGAGCCCACCTTGTTCCGGGCGCTTCGTATCTCTTTTCATGTTCCGATGACCCAAGTTGGGGAACGCCAATTCTATAAAGGAGACGACGTTATACCGGCCATTATTCATGCGGCAGAGTTCTATGAGCATCCGGAGCGTTATGATTGGTATTTGGAAACGATCAAGTCCTTAAGTCTGGACACGGTTTTATCTACATAATGCAATAAAGGGAAAGGCTTGCCTCAGGCAAGCCTTTTTTTGTGTGATTCTTTGCTAGCCGACTGAGACAGGCTCTTTGGTAGGTTCCGCCGGAACGGAAGTCTCTTGATCTTGAATCGTCTTCGCTTCCGGGTTGGTCGAACTCGAAGAAGGTTCGTGTGATTCTGAAGTGGACCCGGACGACACCGTTGCTGGTTGAGGAGTGATGTCCTGCGTCGTATCCCCTGCGGCCGTCGCCGATAGGGTGAGAATCAAGTTGTCGAGATCTTGATAGTGTCTCACGATCTCGTGAATTTTGCTGTCCTGCGCTTCGATGCCCGCCAGAATTTGCTGCGCGGCGCTCATGTTGTGCTCGGTGCTCTCAGCTAGCTCCATAATTTCTGTCATAATGCTGGTGTACTGGTCCTGCATCTGCCGTACCGAGCGATCGACTTCGCCAGAGTGCTCATTCACCGTGCGGGCATTGTCAGACACTTTGCCCATGTAGCTTTGGACTTCTTGGGCTTCTTCCTGCCCGGAATGAACCGCAGTGGAGCCAAGTGTGATCTGTTCAGCAACGTTGTTGATTTGCCCAATGACGTCCGCCAGAATATCGTTAATCCGCTGGGTGGCCTGCTGTGAGTTCTCGGCAAGCTTGCGGATTTCCGAGGAGACCACGGCGAAGCCTTTGCCATGCTCTCCGGCATGAGCGGCTTCAATTGCGGCATTCATCGCCAGCAGGTTTGTTTGCGCAGAGATACCATGGATCGTATCGACAATTTGGCTGACTTGCTCATTTTGGTCCCGAAGCTTCTGCATTTGGGTGACGGTGTCGGTAATGATTTGCTGCAAATGTTGAATATGTACGGATAAGGCGTTCATCTTCGCTCCGGCGGCTTCTGTATTATGCAGCATGTCTGATGACAGCTCTTGAAGCCGGGCTGAGATCTCGGCTGTCACCTCTACGGCTCCACCAACCTCCTGCACCGATTGGGTTGTAGATTGCAGCCCCAGCGTCTGCCGTTCCAAGGTCGAGGAGACGCTGCCAAAGGTCGTCGTAATTTCTTTGGAGATGGACCCCGTGACGGTTACGTTCTCCCGCAACTGAGTGCTTAGACGTCCCAGCACGTCCAGTGAAGCTTGCAGTTTCGAAAGCAGCTCGTCACTGCGGCGTTTTGCCTCCATCGTATCCTGCTGCTGAGATAATACATCCTTCTGCAGACGTTCGCTGAACCGGGCAGCAAAAGCTAAAGCAACTGTCAGAAATGCCAGGAACAGCAGCAGATAGCTCAACGACTCGCGGGGGAATAATTTATCGTGGTAGAAGGGAACGTTGAAGAAATAAATCGTAATCCCCATCCCCAATAAGCCAGATAGAATGATCGGCTTGTAGTTCGAATACAACGTCATGATGCCGATAGATACGTAGACGAGCAAATACGTGCTGACGATCGGATCGGGATCATGATAGATCAGCAGAAAAGTCAACAATGAGGTGATCACGGGAATGACAAACATGACGTAGCGGGTTCCTTTGTTGGCGTAAGTCATGTAGGTTGCGATGGAGCAACAAATTCCGCCGACGATGATCAAGGTATATAGAACTTTGCTGTCCACCTGGATCATGATGTCGGTCAGGACGCCAAGGGCGACCATTCCCCATATAATTTTGACGAATAATTTATTACGTCGTTGCAGAATTCGATAATTCTCCATACCCTCTCCCTCTCCTAATTCATGGAATCCCTACTTTATAATGTCGGTTATTTTTTCATAAAATGAAGGCTTTTTCATGAAAATCAAGCGATTTCACCCAATCCCGGGCGAAAACGGATGCCAAACCCGAATTTCGTGTATACTAGGGGATATACACCGTGAGGAAGATCATGGAATCATCATGCAAAATAACACCCCGGCCCCTGCGGGACGAGCCGGGTTTGAGGTGAAATCATTTGAAAGTAATTACGGAAGAGGAACTGCTCGCTTTTATGCGGGAAACGGCATATAAACCGATGACGTACCAGGAGTTGGAGGAGCATTTTGGGATCACCGATGCCGCCGATTTTAAAGAATTTCTGAAAATGCTCAACCGGTTAGAGCAAAATGGACAAATTATTCTTACCCGCACTCATCGCTACGGGGTTCCGGAACGAATGGATTTGGTGCGCGGGCGCTTGCAGGCTCATCCCAAAGGCTTTGCATTTCTGATCCCAGAGGATCGCGATCATCCGGACGTCTACATTCATGCTAATGATTTGAAGAGCGCGATGAACGGCGATACGGTGCTGGTGCGCGTCAGCTCGAAGAGCGCGGGCGGCGGCAAGCTGGAAGGTGAGGTCGTACGCATCGTGCACCGGGCCATCACGCAGGTGGTAGGCGTCTTCCAGAACAACGAATCGTTTGGCTTTGTGATCCCGGACGATAAACGGATCAACAAGGATCTGTTTATCCCGCGGGAAGGCTTTGGCGCTGCAGTTGACGGCGAGAAGGTCGTGGCCGAAATCGTGGAGTATCCCGAGGGACGGTCTGCGGCGGTTGGTCGGGTCATCGAGATTTTAGGTCACAAGGATGACCCGGGCGTCGACATTTTGTCGATCATCCGCAAGCATCAGTTGCCGGAGGCTTTTCCGGATGACGTGATGGCAGAGGCGCAGGAAGTTCCCGACGTGATCGACGAGGCGGAGATCGTCCGCCAAGGACGGCGGGACTTACGCGACAAGGTGATCGTGACGATCGACGGTGAGGATGCGAAGGACCTGGATGATGCCGTAAACGTAGAGCGCCTGCCCAACGGGAATATTAAGCTGGGCGTGCATATCGCCGACGTTGGGTATTACGTGCGGGAGAATTCAAAGCTCGATCAGGAAGCCTATAACCGCGGCTGCAGTGTGTACTTGGTAGACCGCGTTATTCCGATGCTGCCGCACCGGTTGTCCAATGGGATTTGCTCGTTGAATCCGAAGGTGGACCGGTTCACGTTGTCCTGTGAGATGGAATTTAACGAGCAGATGAAGGTCGTGAAGCACGATATTTTCACCAGCGTGATCCGTACGAAGGAGCGAATGACTTACACGAATGTGCGCAAGATCCTGGAGGAGGAAGATCTTGAAGTTACGGCACGGTATGCGGATCTCGTTGAGACGTTCCAGCTGATGAAGGAGCTGGCGCTGAAGCTGCGGGCGAACCGTATGCGGCGCGGGGCGGTCGACTTCGACTTCGTGGAATCGAAGGTGATCGTTGATGAGAACGGGAAACCGGTGGATATCGTCAAGCGCGAGCGTTCGATCGCGGAACAGATCATCGAGGAATTCATGCTGGCCGCGAACGAAACGGTGGCGGAGCATTTTTATTGGCTGAAGGTGCCGTTTATTTATCGGATCCATGAGGATCCGGATCAGGAGAAGTTAATGAACTTCCTGGCGTTTGTCGCCAACTTCGGCTATACGGTCAAAGGCAGCAAAGGCAACAAGGTGCATCCGCGCGCGTTGCAAACGCTGCTCGAGGATATTCAGGGCACGAAGGAGCAGACGGTCATCAGCACGATGATGCTGCGTTCGATGAAGCAGGCGAAGTATGATGCGGAAAGCACCGGGCATTTTGGGCTGGCGGCAGAGTTCTATACGCACTTCACGTCGCCGATCCGGCGCTATCCGGACTTGGTGATCCACCGGGTTATCCGCGAGGTCATCGAAAGCGGCGGGACGCTGAGCGAAGCGCGCATGGAGTATTTGGCCAGCCGCATGCAGGATATCGCGCAGCAATCGTCCGAGCGGGAGCGCATCGCCGTGGAGGCGGAGCGCGATACGGAACAGCTGAAGAAAGCGGAGTTCATGCTGGACAAGGTCGGGGAAGAATTCACCGGCATTATCAGCAGCGTAACCAGCTTTGGCATGTTCGTCGAGCTGGAGAACACGGTGGAAGGGCTGATCCGGCTTAGTGCGATGACGGATGACTATTACCATTTCCACGAGCAGCATATGGCGCTGATCGGGGAACGGACGTCGAAGATCTATCGGATCGGCGACGAAGTGAAAATCCGCGTGGCCCGCGTGAATATGGACGACCATACGATTGATTTTGAGATGGTCGACATGAAGCCGCGGCAGCGCGGGGATTTCGCGGGCGGGCGCGGCGGCTGGGGCGGCGGCCGGGGCAACAAGGCCGCCAAGGGCAAGGACGCCGGCCGTGGCAAAGCCGGCGGCGGCAAAGGCAAGGGCGGCCGCGGAGCCGGCAAGCCCGGCCGAGCAGCGGCGGCGGACTTCGTCGCCGCCGATGAGGACGCCGGGGTGGGCACCCCC
>NZ_JALXVO010000096.1:0-4936 GCF_025151705.1 Paenibacillus sp. p3-SID1389
CTAAAATGATTCTTATGATTATAGTTTCATATTTGGGAAGAACGTTTTTTCCCGATGTATCTAAATTCATGCTTTCAGTTTATTTTTGGTTGGTTTATACGATTATTGTTATTGGAATATGTTATAAGGAATATAAAGATTTCAAGGATTTCTCTAAGCACTTAGACTTGATATATGAAACGAAGAATGAAGAATTGTCATATGCTAAGCTAGAGAAGTTTGCCGTTTGGTCAGGAGCTTTTGCTGAAATAAGTAAAACAAAATTAGATATATTGAAGGCGTTCTCGCCAATTCCAATAATAATATTTATTTTGGGGGTATATACAAATAACAATTCCAGTATTAATACTAAGATCAATATTTTCTCTACAGAATTATTACTTGGTGACTTACTAATGTACTTAGGAGTGGGCATCCCAGTATTCTACTTTTACTTTATTTATAAATCATTTTCAGCTTATAAAAAGCACATGAGAAGAACCATGGATTATAAAGCTGAGGCAATTGTTATGAAGGAAAAAATTAGAAGTTTAAGTAAGTTAATCAATGAAGACAAGGACTCCGCATAACACAACATTCACGCATCGGTCCGGCATACGACGTCCCTCGGTCGCCCGAGGCATTACGAGGAAGCGGACTCAGGCGACAACCCTGCGAACCTAACCGCGTCGCGGCCGCCCCTTTGGGGCTTAAGGTTCTCGGGTTCGTGAATACGGAAACGTTAGGTGAAATTGCCGAAGAGCCGATTTGGAGGTAATTCATGAAGTTTACATCAATACGTAAGAAGACTAGAGGTATGAAGAAAAAAGCAAGGAAACTCGCTTCATGGGCAGAACATCATAAGCAACTGGATATTGAGTCTTTACTAAAACACCGTAAGGAATATGTGAAGATTTGGATTAAACCATTCTATAATCTATATCAAATTAACTCCAAAGAAGTCGGAAAGAAAAACCCTACTTATAAATTTAGGAAACAGATTTTTTATCAATTAATTGAAATCTATTTAGCCTGGCAAGAGAAGCTTGAACAATTGAATCAACCTTATTATTTGAAGATATGGCTAGCTGATCCTGAGTTCATAGACTCGCAAGTAGTTGCGGCATTAGGCACGGAAATTGAATATTACAATAAGATATTTATGGATAACGAAGTACATAAAGAATTTCCATTGCTGATTCATCACCCATCAACCGATAAGTTTCTCTGGGAAAGATGTGTGAATGGTTATTATGTTTGGGAAAGTGATTTGGAAACAACGAAGGAAATTAATGATATCCAGAATAGAGCTCTAAAAACAGATGAAGTGATTATAGATGGAAGAATAGAACGCTCTTATTTCATTAATACTGGAGATATGTGGACTGGGAGTATTCAAAGAAGCGGCAACATCACCTAACACCATATTCACGCATCGGGGCATTCGCCCCTCGGTCCGGACCGGAGTTAGGAGCGGATTCAAAGGTGAGATTCCAGTAGCAGGGAAGTAGATTCAGCCGGACACACCCGCACCACCTAACCGCATCGCGGCCGGTCCTTCGGACCTTAAGGTGGTGGGGCGTCGTGAATACAACAACGTTAGAGGAAATAACACGAAGCATACTGATGGAAGGAATTTACCATTCGACGTAGAAATAAGTACCAAATAAATTAGTCGAAGGTGGTAATTCCATGTCAGGAAATGTAAAAGTGCAAATTGATCTTAAGAATGGCTCTGTTTTGGTTGAAGCTCCGGATGAATCAATTGATAGAATATTTGATAGACTAGAACACTTTCTTCCAAAATTCAACACAAATTACAGAGAAAACGAGGAAATAGATACTTTCTCAGGGGATAGTGAAGCTGTCGAAAAACAGTCGCATAATGATGAAGAAACAAACAAAGGAACTGAAAACAAGAATAATCATAAGCCACAAAATAAAAACACAAATAAGAAAAGCACAAGTTCCAGAGGTGAGAGCTTAAAAGTTGTTGATCTTCCGTTTAGCTCTGAGCAAAGAAGAAAGCTAAAAGAGTTTTATGAAAGTAAAAAACCTACTAACCAGAATCAACAACTTCTTGTTGTTATTTATTGGTTAGTTATTGAGGGTAATATGAAAGAATTAACAAAGGAAGAGATTTTCACTGGTTTAAGAATAACAGGTGATAAAGCACCAAAGCGAATTTCATCTGTTATATCTAATCTTTTGCTTGAAGGGTATATACTTTCTGATGGTGGAAAATACAAATTACATCATACAGGTGAAGACTTTGTGATGCATGATTTACCCAAAAAACCTGAAAAGTAACGGTGGGATAGTTAAATGGACACTTTCGAGACATTTTGCAGTATTTTTCCTTTCGATAAAACAACAAAGGAAGATCATGCAATCGCATTTGGATGGTTTTTTTGCAAGTCAACAGGGAATGAGGAATTTGATCTAAGATCGATTTCACAGTTCTTTTATTTAGCCTCGCTTCCAGCACCGAACACGACTCGATTAAAGAATGCTTTAACGAAAAATAGAAATGTTCATCGTGGAAAAAACCATAATTCATTCAAACTTAGCAGAAAGATTATTGATGAAATGAATGAAAAATATGGTGAAGTGTTCGATGGAAAACCCGTAAGAATAGTTGACCAGGCGGGTGTCGATAAAACTCCATTACTATCTGAATCTGAAATAAACGACGCCTATAAAATGGCTGAACTTTATATCATATTGCATTGTTATGAGAACTCAGTTAGAAAACTGATTGAGAATGTCTTGTATAAGGAAATCGGAGCAGATTGGTGGGAATCTGCATCAAATGCGCAATTACGAGGTAAAGTAAAAAATAGAAAAGAAGTAGAGAATAAAAATAAATGGCTAAGCCCACGAGGTAACGGCTCCCCTCTATATTATGTGGATTGGGGAGATCTCGTAAGTATCATTAGAAAGTTCGAAAGTTTTTTTCTTCCAATTATAAAAGAATTAAAGTTCGTTGAATTAAGGTTAGAAGAATTGGAGAAGTTAAGGAATATAGTTGCGCATAATGGTTACCTCCCTTCAGATGAAGACTTTCAAAGAATCGTACTATCTTTTCGAGACTGGTGCAGACAGATTCGATAGAATATTTCTGGGACTAGAACAAAAGGTAATATTCTAGTCCCTTTGATTTTTTTAGAAGGGAACTCAAAGATGTCGTGTTACTTCCTCTAACACTGCATTCACGCATCGCAGCCATTCGGCTGCTCGGTCCGCCTGAGGAATTTTCAAGGAAGTTGATTCAGGCGGACAACCCTGCGAACCTAACCGCGTCGCGGCCGGACCCATTCGGGTCCTTAAGGTTCTCGGGTTCGTGAATACGAGAGACGTTATGCGAAATTCCTGAGAGAAAAGAAAAATGAAATTAGGTGAAATCCAAATCAATGATTAATCTAAAAGATTACAATGATCGAAAGGAAATCATAAATTTATTAGCTGAATGCATGTTCTCAGAGGAAGAACGAGTAGTTCAGGAATATGAACAATATAAGAATGATCAATCTAGAATATTACTAGGAAGAATTGAGAACCAAAAATTAGTTGGGTTACTCGGAATCGTTTTTCAATCAGATAACGAAGTTGAATTAAAACATATAGCAATAAAATCTAGTAATAGAAGACAAGGATTAGGCACTAAATTAATAATGGAATTTTTGAAAGAGAATCATATAAGAAGAATAGAAGCCGAAACCGATAAGGATGCAGTAGATTTTTATAGAAAGATTGGCTTTTACATTACGACTTTGGGAGAGAAATATCCTGGAGTAGAACGATATAAATGCATATTAATAAATTCGAAGTTTATTCAAGAGGTCAGGAACTTCACATAACACCGTATTCACGCTTCAGGGCTATCGCCCCTCGGTTGTCAGATGTATAATCATGGAAGAAGATCAGACAACAAACGCCCCAACCTAAGATAAGAGCTATCTAAGGCTGGGGCGTTTCGTGAATACAAGAACGTTATGTGAAATCAGCATAAATAAAAAATTGAAAGAGTGGTATGAATGACTGGATGCAGATATTTATTCATTTCTTCTAATGGAGATAAGATTATAAAGATCTCTCAACCCAAAAATCACAAATATAAGTCTGTACCTCAATTAGCAAATCAGAATGTACTTGAGGTCATTTTATTTTACAAAAATAAAGACAGGAAGCCACATCAATTGCTTACGGTCGAATTTGACCGATTCCGATTAGATTCCAATGGTAATTATGAAGAAACAGAAGTAGATAGGAAAAGAGCTTTTCATAATTTCTTTGCTTTTGGAATGCCGAGTTTACTCGAAGAAGTAGAAGTAGATGATAAACCATTACCTATACCTGTTGCTCCAATAGTTCCAACCGATAGTGAGAAAAGATCATTATACAGTTACATAAATGAGAAGTTACCTAACTTAGCAGCTGCTGCCCCGTATGTTGTTGAGAGTAAAATTAAAGCATCGAGAGAGAAATACGAAGAGTTTAAAACCATCGCAAAGAAATCAAAGAACCGACTTAAGTAGTTCGAAGAAGATGCTGACATCACATAACATTATATTCACGCATCGGGCATACGCCCTCGGTCCGGCAGAGGGATTTCGTGGAAGTAGAAGCAGAGCCGGACACACCCAGCATTCGCTGGGCGTCGTGAATACGGGAACGTTAGATGAAACTTGCAGAAAGCTAGAGGTGAGGGTTTGGACAGAGTAGCGTATATAAGATCAGAAGAGAAGAAATATCATGACTTCTGTTATGATAATTACAATTTGTATGAACCTGGTTCGTGGCTGCATAGACCAGTAAGAACCGTAATCGACCTCCTCGATGAGTATAAAGGTCAAGAATACTTATCTGTATTAGATTTAGGATCTGGAATTGGTAGGAATAGTATCCCCATAGCAGAATCATTAAAGACCAGAATGGGGAAAGTAGTTTGCGTTGA
>NZ_JALXVO010000097.1:0-4336 GCF_025151705.1 Paenibacillus sp. p3-SID1389
CTGCCAGCAGCTCTTGCTGCCGGCAGGTGGGCTCGCCATCCCCGCGCTCACGAAACGGAGTTATCGTTAATGGTATAAACTCCGCCTTGACCTTCTTCCACGATATAAACATCAAAATTATTGGATCCCCACAGGACAAATTTAAATTCCTTTCCTTTAGGGGCTCTCAAATGTGATGTTTTAAAACGACCGGCTGTAGGATTGATTTGGCCAAGTAGAGAGACTGACCGGTCTTCAGTTGGTAATATCAAACCTTTATCCAAATGTTCTGTATCGTTATAGAACTGAAGTGTATGATGGGTGTCCGTCGTATCGGCTGGAGCCGCTCTGACGGCTACACCACCATCTGCCGTGTTGGCGATGGTAAATCTCTTACCATCTTTCAGTTCCAAGTCATGTTCATGCTCGGAAACATATTTATCTACACGGCCGGTTTCGAGGTTGTAAAATAACTCGGCTGATAATGTATTTGGCCACATCCCATTCACCTCGGAACCATCCGCTAAAGTCGCCTTGATGAAATATAAAATCGTGGTTTCGCTCGGCATTCTACTTGCAGGTAATAGCTTGGCGGTAACCTCGCTAATCCAGTTTTTGATTACGCTATCGCTTACTTCCAAGTCCTTTGAGCCCCATCCTAAACGAAGCAAAGCGATCTGAGCTTGGGATAGAGCATAGTACATTCCAAGCCGAGGAATAATACGTTCAAACGTCGTTATCGTTTTGCCAATATCTGCAACCGCCTCGGAGGCGCCTACCGCTGAAATTCCGTACGTAGAAATAACTTCTGTTTTAAAATGAGAGTCAAGGAACGTATGTTCACCCTCATTCTTATTTAACGTTATCTTCAGTGTAGGGTTTGCAGTGCCTTCATGATGAATCTCTATAGCTCTGTTCAAGCCAGAAGATTCTCTATACTTGCCTGTGTCGGAAATTTTACCGAATCGTCTCACCAATAAATGATTTAAATTCTCTAGCAAAAGATTTCGATTCGCCTCATTGCCTATTGAAGCAGCATCAAGACCTAATAATCGGGCAATCCCTTCGGGTTGGAAAGGGTCCACTGGATGGTTAACCGTATGAGCAAAGTGTTCCTTAAGCCGTTCAGATAATAAAATCAATTCTGACTCCAGCAACAAATCGCAAAGATGTGACACATCCTCGTTCAAATACATATATACGAAACTTTCATTTGCAATAATCGTTTTCAGAATGTTCGCAAGATACATGTCGCCTATCAGAAAATCAGAACCGACTTGCAAAGCAAGACGTCCATCATCTGAAAATCCGGCTCTCACCGGTGGAAGAGCAAGTTCAACATGATGATCTAACTTCAAGGCGACCCCAGGTTCCTTGGATATACCGTCATTGTCGTCAATTGCTGACTTTTGTGTCATACGCATCAAAACTCCCTTATATATGACTCCCCGCAGGGAAGGATATTTTAAACGGTTGTCTGCTTGTTTTCTTTTGCAATCTCTTTTCGAACAATCGGTGCAACGCGGGTGCCAAACATCTCGATGGCACGCAGGACTTCACGATGTGGCAACGTGCCGATATTCAGATGCAAGAAGAAACGGTTTGTTCCTAGCTTTTTGCGGACGAGAAGAATCTTCTCTGCAACATATTCAGGATCACCTACATAGAGGGCACCATTCATCTTGCGAGCATCATCGTAGGATGCAGCGCTGTATGGCGGCCATCCCAACACTCTGCCGAGTTCGTTCATTTGAACGACCGTGTAAGGTCGGTGTAACTCGACAGCCAGTTCTGTGGTTTCTCCGACGAAGCCGTGCGAGTGTGTCGCAATTTTAAGCTTACTTACATCGTGACCTGCACTCGCAGCTGCTTGTTTATACAATTCGACTAACGGAGCAAATCTTTCCGGGTTTCCGCCAATGATCGCAAAGACGATGGGCAATCCCAACATTCCTGCTCGTATGGCCGATTCTGGTCGTCCGCCGGAGCCAATCCACACCGGAAGCGGGTCTTGGACAGATCGCGGATAGACGCCGAGATTATGAATCGCCGGGCGATGCCCCCCTCGCCAGGTGACTTTTTCCGAAGCTCTAATCTTTAGAAGCAACTCAAGGTGTTCTTCAAACAATTCGTCGTAGTCATTCAAGCTGTAGCCAAACAACGGGAACGAATCAACAAAGGATCCTCGCCCCACCATAATTTCGGCCCGCCCATTACTGATGCTGTCCAGCGTTGAAAATGATTGGTAGACGCGAACCGGATCATCCGAGGAAAGGACGGTAACGGCACTCGTGAGCCGAATTCGCTTGGTTAAAGCTGCCGCTGCAGCAAGGATGACGGCTGGAGCTTCGGAGGCAAAATCAAACCGTTGATGCTCTCCGATTCCAAACACATCAAGGCCAACTTGATCGGCAACAACGATCTCTTCGATCCCGTTACGAATCCGCTCGGAATGGCTGATTCTCTTGCCCGTTACAGGATCTGGTGAGGTCTCTAGAAAAGTATTGATGCCTAGTTCAAAATCTATGGATTCAGTCATGGTGATCCTCCTTCATTTTCTGTAATTAACGATGTCCTGCAGCAACGTTTTTGGGCGCGATTTGATTGAGACGTTGAAGGTCCGAATCCGTAAGTTCAACCTGCAAGGCTGCAATATTTTCTTCTAAATACTTTCTTCTTTTCGTTCCTGGAATCGGCACGATATCGTTACCTTGCATCAAAATCCATTTCAACGCCAGTTGAGGGGCGGTGCATCCCTTTTCAGCCGCCATTTCTTGAATCCGAGCAACAAATTGAAGGTTTTTCTGTAAGTTCTGTCCTTGAAATCTTGGGAAATTTCGTCTTACATCGTCGTAATCCAAATCCTCGTAGCGCTGAATTGTCCTGGTTAGGAACCCGCGTCCAAGCGGGCTGTAGGCGACAAATCCGATGCCAAGCTCTCTGAGAGTAGGAAGAACTTCGTCTTCAATGTCTCGGGACCATAAGGAGTATTCCGTTTGCACTGCTGTGATTGGATGAACTGCATGTGCACTGCGGATCAGATGTGCCGGGGCTTCCGAAAGGCCGATATAACGGACCTTCCCTTCTTTAACCAACTCAGCCATCGCCCCTACCGTCTCCTCAATGGGGGTGAAGGGATCGATCCGGTGCAGATAATACAGGTCAATGTGGTCAACGCCTAATCTGCGCAAGCTTGCTTCAGCGGCTGCCTTAACATATTCCGGTCTTCCGTTATAGCTCCAAGGGCCTCCCCATCTGTCGCGTACGACCCCGAACTTGGTAGCCAAAACGACCTCGTCACGCCGATCTTGAATCGCTTTTCCCACCAGTTTCTCATTTTCTCCGATACCGTACAGATCTGAGGTATCCAAGAAGTCTACACCAAGGTCCAATGCTCGATGAATCGTCCGTATCGATTCCTGTTCATCCCGGTCGCTGCCGTAAAAATCAGACATGGTCATGCAGCCTAATCCCATAGCAGAGACTTTCAGCCCGCTTGACCCAAGAGCTCTTTTTTCCATAAAAAAATCTCTCCTTTGTCATTTTGTTTCGTATGTTAAGAAATCAACATTTCGGAATGATTTGTATTGCCGAGTTCTACTTTAGTGCTTATAAGCCTCACCCCCTTTTTTTAATCGAACGTTCGTTCAAAATGCTATAAAATTCATTCTTTTTATCGAACGTTCGATCGATAAAGGTTAAAAAAATGGGCCGTTCATGCTTTAATCGCATCCCAGCTCATTTGAATCATTTTGTCGATGTTGGCAGGGCTGAATTCATACTCACCATTGATATACTCTTTGCCCATTTGGACAAATGGCAAGCAGGAGTAAGTAACGAGAAGATTCGTTTCCGAATCCTTAAACAGTCCTTCCTTAATCCCCCTTTCGAATAAAGGATACATCGGCTTGAACACGCCACCGTTTTGATCTTTACAGTGTTTTTGTATAAACGGCGAATCAAGAAACTGTTCCATCAACAGAAAATTTGCTTGATTATTCACGATATAACTGGAATAATTACGCAAGATCTTCTCAAAGGCAGCCTTGACTGACATATCGGCCGTTACGCCAAGAAACATCTTCTCATGCATTTGTTCCTTGAGCTTAAAGTATAGTTTAATCAGCAAGTCTTCTTTACTTTCAAAATAAAAGTAAATGGTCGACGAAGAGATATTCGCCCTCTTCGCAATTTTGGACATGGATATTTCGGATAGTCCAATTTCATTGAGAAGTTCAATCGTTGTCTGATAGATCAGCTCTGTTTTGTTATCGGATTTATTTTTCATGGCCACATTATAATCGAACGTTCGATCAAAAGTCAACACTTACACCCAACTCATCCTTTCTTAAATCAT
>NZ_JALXVO010000098.1:0-4281 GCF_025151705.1 Paenibacillus sp. p3-SID1389
TGACGTAAGAAAATAAGCCGGATGTAGATTGTTCCCCACACCCGGCTATTTTGCACGTATGAACTCAGTTGAACGAACTTAAAAGGACGCCGCCAGGCGTTTTTCTTATTCAGTGATCCTAATGGATTGCAAAATCGATAAAAATGACGCCAGCCGTTTCTGTGATTCGGGCTTATTGAACAATTAGGCCGATGAATAATGCAATTGTTTTTCGTCTAAAGAAATGAGAATCCCAAAAACAATCTTTGAAGTGTTTGAAATGTCATTAACCTCCACACAAGCAAAAGCACATGCTAGAAAGGGACAAGTCGATTCCGTTAGTGAGCCGAGCGTTATGTCCTTCACTAGTGTAAGTTCACCATTCCCAATACCCGTTTCAACCAGCTGAGGCACCCAATCGGGTGCCTTCGATTTCGCTCTATAGTTGATACGGAGAACCTTACCCCAATTATCGGCAAGTTTTTCTGTCGAAGTGAGCAAGAGACTGAAAATACACGTGCTATTGCAACTTCTTAGAGTCTTATAAGTTATTAAATAGCTCGATTTTATAATCGAGTTTCTCCAACATCTTATCAGGCTCCTTAGCAACTTGTTTTCTCGAAAATTTTTAAGGTGTGAGAACAATCTTCTCTTCAAACTTCTTATTCCATTTAATTGTAATGATGATATCCTCCCCTTTCCTTGGCAAGAAGTTGGTGTCTATTGAAGGAGAAATGACCTTATCACTGAGGTAACTATCAGTCTCAGAAGTTATAGTTCCACTTAGTTGAGAAACGTTACTGGGACTAGCTATATTATAAGCGACATCAAAAATCAATTCTTTAGAGTTGCGTGGTTCAATAGTACATTGGAGCAAATATTTCGATGCTTCGGAACTTTTTTCAGTCTCTCTTATAGTATAATTAGCCGTCCAATGGTCACTTTGTCCTTGTAAAGAAATGATCTCCTTGCTTATTTTATTGTCAGTTTCCTGCTTAGGATTACTATTACACCCAACGAATACAAAAATAAAAATTAATAAAACAAGACCAAATTTGATTTTCATAGTTACCTCCCAAATTTTGTAATTTAACACTACCAATATTTTCAATATTGGTATATAATAACATTGTAATTATAACCTAAAAAGGAGGATGTTTACATGTTTTTGAGAACCTGAATCCGTGACGCTTTGTATTGCTCGATTGAAAATCTGGTTGTTATTGTAAAATGTGCGATTTTTGACGCTGACAAACTGTTTAATGAGATCGCACTCTGATGGAGCGCATGATCAAACAGACCTTGGCTGACAAGGCCTTATTGACCCCTATAACATTCCATCCTGTCAGGTAAAGGCACAGTAAATACGACGGATAACGGGAAACCACGGACTGTTGCAGCCGAAATTGAATCGAATACCTCGCGCATGTCGAACCAATCTTGCCGCCATGTAAATAATATTCTGGATAACCGTACGAATACGGCGACGCTGCACGTTGTTTCGAATCGGCGAGTCATGCTCACGCAGACTCTCCTGGCCGATGATTCGAAGAAGGTTATAGGCAAACAAGCCGGCATGCAGTACGAGATCATTCGTTGCGAATTTTCCTGCAGGCAGACGCTCCAAATCCAAATCGGTTTTGATTTCGCTGTGGAATTGCTCACTTGTCCCATGATCGCGGTAAAGCTCAATCACTCGTGACGGGGCACAGCGAAGCGACGTCCAATAGACGCTCACTTCAATTTCCGGGAACAGCAACACTTGTCCATCCCGATCAATCGTTCGATGAATGACGTGGAACACTTGGCGAAGGGGGCGGTCGAATCCCTTTTCGCGAAATTCTATCGCGCCGATATATTCGACTTTTCCTTCGCGCTGCTGGCAGGCGATTCCCGTCGTTTCCGCAATGCGCAGCCACATTTCCTTCGGTTCTCTGCGGAGATTGGCCTTGATGATATAGTCGGCTTTCTCGCGATGACAAACATGCAAATTTTCGGCGCTGTCGTTTCCAGCGTCCATGCGAATGAGCAGCGGCAGGTCCGTTGCACGTTTGGCGTATGCGATGCTCTGTTCTAAAAATGCGGCTGTTCCCTTCTGGCAATGCACACTGCCCTCACGCAGTTCCACATTAACGCCATAGCCTTCTTGGCCCAGGTAGGCAAAGATGGGAGCATAGCCGTCAGTCCCTTTGTAAGTACGAGATACGCCTTCTTTCTTTGTGCCGGAATTGTCGAAAGGAGATACGTCGATATCCAGCGGCGCATAAGCCTTTTCACCTGCTGTCAGCCCTGTTAATGGAGCCTTTACCTTGCGAATGAGATCAGCGGATTCCTCAAGTAAAATCCGGTTCCATTCCGGCGTCTGTGCTGCGGCGTCAAGACGCTGGCGAAGAGTCGGGCTGGAGGGGACTTTTTGGAGCTGAAGGCAGATTGTGAATACATCGTCTTTTCGAAACGGCTCAATATGGTCAAAGTCGCTCTTGCCTTGGCAGAGCAGGCCCAGATAGCTCTTCATGACATCGGCGTGGGAATGAATCGGTGTTTTCATACTTTTGATCTTTGTATGATTCAGGCGCTTTCTAAGTCCAGTATGCGCAAGCAAAGCGCCAACGGTTGCAAGACCGGCGTGAGTAGAGAGAATTAACTCTTTCGAGCGGACAAATTGGATCTTCATAGAGCACCTCTCAGGTGAAATTGGAAAAGTTATGATTTTCTTTTAATTTCTTTACCGGAGGTGCTTTTTCCTTCAATTATCTTTAATTTTCAAAGAACCTTTATCACGGATTCAGGGAGAAAAAAAATGATTCTTTTTCTTAGTTCCGTCTTATTAGTTACTTCTTATGGTTCGATTGCAAATGCTGAACAAATTGGTAATAATGAAAATTATCAATTTGTTCAGTCCCATCATGATATGAGGAATTTATGGTAAAGAATATCCTTGATGCAAATGGACAACTAGAGAACTTGGAAACAGGAGAAGTTTACGAACTTGAAGTAGGAGAGATTAAAGTACAAAAGCTAGATGACTTTATGCGAATCCAAACCAACGAAACTGCCACACAATATAAAGCTGAAGCTGTAATAAGTGCAACAACCCACACGCAATCTGGTAATAAGACTGACGACAGTATATCACTTAAGGTCTATGCAACTATTTATTATACTTCTTATTCGAAGGATGGCTTTACTTATGTTGGAATGGATAAAATTGATTATAGATTTGATCTACTCGACAGCTCTGTAACAGTGTCTAATAAACGAATTTTAGTTTCACAAAATGGTGGTGCTGGTTATACAAATGGAGGCAAGGCTGTAACTAATCAACAAGACACCTTAAATGCATTTGATTCTGATACGATACTTGTAAGAAATTGGGGTTGGGATGCAGTTCTGAAATATGGTCTCGCTTATGCTTGTGGTATCAATATTACGGCAACATTACAACGCGGTACACATTCGAGTTGGAATTTCGTATTCAATTTTCCGGTAACCTAATAGTTGGATTTTTATCTTATTGAGGAATCATACTTGTTTTTTTGGGGGAAGGCTTTAGGTAGTAGGTTAGTTAGCTAATAGATTTATAATACTTAACGACGTTGACGCCCATCGATATGTGATGGGCGTTTTTTCTTATCAAAGTCGAGGATCAACGCTGGACTTTATTCAGTTTTAAACTTAGGAGCGACTTCTGATGCAAGCTTATTTTTGACATTACACTCAAATTCTAAGTCCCTAGACCAACCCATGCATAAGGGAGCTTTAGTCTACATTGAAGGGTCATCACTATACAAATGTAATTCGCTCGATTATAAATTAATAAATAGATCTGATCAATTCTCAGGACTAATTCCCCCGATCTATTTTGCTTTCTAAAGCAGACTTCGTTCGTAATCCCTTAGTCGATCGCCAACAAAAGGTAAGGGCGTCAGCTGCCGCTTAACGTTTGCCGGTTACTGCCCGGGGATGCTGGAACTGTTGGCGCGCGAGCTCAACCTCTGCCCTAATGACGCAGTCTTCAACATGATCGTTGAACAACCCCATCGCTTGCATGAAAGCGTACATCGTCGTCGGGCCGACGAATTTCCAGCCTTGCTTTTTGTCCTCTTTCGACAGCGCGATCGATAGCGTCGAAGTGGATGCTGTCTGCGGCTCCGCAAGTTGACTCCGGTCTGACTCCGGTCGGGCTCGTATTTCCAGAAGAAGGCGGCCGATTTGGCAAAGTGCTGGTGCATCTGGAGCATGAGCAGATGTACAGTAAGGAAGATCGGAAAATGGAGTCGTCCCGCTAAGGGACGGCTTTTT
>NZ_JALXVO010000099.1:0-4228 GCF_025151705.1 Paenibacillus sp. p3-SID1389
ACTTTCATTTCGTCGCCGTTCTTTGTTTCAGCAGCGACCTTTATAATATATCATGTTTGCCTCGATTAAGTCAAGAAGTTTTTTTAAAAAACCTTTCGGCCAGTGCCGATTTCAGCTTCAAAACTTCATTACCTTTTTTAGGGGCGAGATATAATTTATCATATCCTCGCTGGGCGCGTCAATAGGTTTGTCCAAGGTATATTTTGGAAGTGTTCAGAACGCCGCAATCAGGCTCTGTATCGCAATTCCCGGCGCTCGCCTGCGCCTTCCTTATGAGCTTTGGTGATTTCCTGCGCCAAGGAACGGGCCACCAACTTGCGAAGTAATAACGGAAGCTCATCTCTCACATGTTCGAGCTCAGGGTTCTGTACTAACTCCTGAATACTCCATGCTTCCTTACGGCTGCCCAGAATCCTTAAGAGCAGTTCACAGCAATCCGCCATCTTGCTGGCGAGTGTAAATTCACATGCCAATAGTACGAGCTGGATGCGCTGCTCCAATGTTTCTGAATTTTCCGTCAACTCATCAAACAGTTTATAGACGACCGAATTCAAAGGGCGGACCTGTTCCCACACACTGCTTTCCGGCAAAATCCCTTGCTCGATCAATTCAAGGCGGGCATAATGCTTTAACGCCTGCAGCACGCAATAATAAGCATCCAGCAGATCCTGCTCCGCTGTATACCGTTTGGCTTCCCCATAGACTTTGAGGAACTTGGCAAATTCCTTCAGCTTCCTCCGTTCCTTCATGGATTCACCAAATTCGTTAATATAGGAGCGGAAATTTGTCAACTTCCCCTCGATGTCCCAAATGATCTCGCCGTGCAAAAAGTATTTCACCGAATCCCGCTGATCACCGGTCAATATTCCCCGTTCGATTTCGCGGGTGCCCACATGCAGTAGCTGATAAGACGAGTCTCCGCTCATGCCGTGCTCGATACGCTGTTCCTTCTCCTCCAAGCCATGGTGCACAACCATAATGAGATATTCGAAATCATGCAACAGCGAGTCGTGGAAGCCGGCTTGGTCCAGGTGATACCCAACCGCTCCAATGGCTCCATGCCCGGCTTTCTCCTCGTCTAAGATCGAAAAAATGGTTGTTTCCACGGATACCCTCCCAGCTTGGCGTATTCCTGCCAATTCGTTATAATATAGTTCTACGCCTAATCTAAGTTTCCTTCTTTGATTTTGGAGCACTTGGAAAAGTGGGGAGATGCTCCCCTTGAAGAGTTATAGAATCGAGGTGGCCCAATGTTCTTTAAATCAAGCAAAATCAATGAATTTCGTTTATGGGGCTTGTTGCTGACCATGCTTGGGATGGGCTTGATGGTACTGGGAACCGCCGGGATCGTATTCTGGGGACCCGCGGGCAGAGCGATCGCTGCCATCGGACTAGCCATCGGCTTGATCTCAATGCTCGCGAGCTTGGCCATCTATTTTTGGGCGGGCATGTTGTCCACATCTGCGGTGCAGCTGGAATGCCCGGAATGCCACAAGCTGACCAAAATGCTGGGCAAAACGGATCGCTGCATGTTCTGCAAAACCATCCTCACTCTCGACCCGTCGCAGGCGACAATCACGGCCGAGGAATTGGAGCAACAGCAATCAACCGGCGCTTCAACCTCAAGTTAATTGTCATTCTGTCCTCCTCGGATAAGAAAAACGTCTATCGACGTACATTCAAAGTAGACAGACCGCGTTTAGCGGAAGTTTTTCTTGCGATATCAGGATGCCAATGCCCCGAAGTTTATATTTTCTGATATCTTAAAATGAAACCAAGCGGACCGCTGCATATAAAGCAGCGGTCCGCTTGGTTTTTGTAGCCTATTTTTCAATTTCCCGAAGGGTCTCCCAGGCTTCATCGGAAGCAAATGCACGCGTCCAGGTGGCGATGCCGGCCAGTTTCATCGATTTGGCCACTTCCACACGGCGCTTTAACGATTCCGCGTCCTCCAGCCAAATGCGTTGCAATCCTTCTTTGTCTTTATATTCCACGTAATTCTGTTCCGTTTCTTCAGAGAAGCGCGGCTTTAATTTCTTCTCGGCGATGATTTGCTGAGCCTTGTCCATTCCAATTGCTTTGGACTTGATCTCCGTTTTGCCGTCCTTCACCGTCTCCGTCCACACCCGGGTATACAACGGGATACCCAAGATCAGCTTACTCGGCGGCACATCATCCTCTTCCAAAATCCGCGTCACCGACGAGCGTACCCAAGGCAATGAGGCGACGGAACCGGCCACCGGACTGGCCGCCCAATGCTCATCGTAAGCCATCAATACGAGGTAATCGACCGCTTGGGCCAAGGCCCGACGATCCAAAAAGGCCGACCACATCTCACTGTTTGATTTGGGGGTCACGTCGATCGAAACGATCAAGCCCTGCTCCTCGGCCAATGGGCGCAGCTCGCGCATGAATTGGGTGAGATTCTCCCCGTCTTTGGTGTAGACATTTTCGTAATCGATGTTAATGCCGTCTAAATCGTACAACTTCGCGTAATGAAGCATTTGCAGGATGGTCGTCAGCCGGTTCTCGAAGCTGGACAACGCCTTGGAGGTTAAATCCGGATCAAAGCTGTTGTTGAACAAGCCCCAAACCTGCATTCCCTGACCATGAGCCCATTTGACATAGGCACTGTCCGCTTTGCTCTGCACGTTGCCTTTCCCGTCCACCAGGGAAAACCAGGTGGGGCTTACAACGTTAACACCCGGCAGCTTGCCGATGGATGAAGGCTTTGGCGCCACCTGGTATACTGCCTCCCAGGTCATATTCACCGTTTTGGACTGCCATTTCTGCTTGGCGGCGGATAACTCCAACTTGAGTTCAGGGATGGAACGTTCCTCACCTAGCACCACGTCCTTTTTCTGAACATAGCCGGTATACCCGTTATTAAGCTGTACATAATACCATTGATCATCGGGAGTCTCCAGGATCCGCAGCGCAGTCTCCTCCGGCATATCGGCCAGAATCGGCTGATGAATGCTAGGGCCCGTTCGCAGGGGAACGGTGCTGTCCTTTTTACTGGAACCGGAGTCTACCGCAGCCGGCAGAATCTTCTCTCCCGCCCGATACAGCAGCACAGCGCCGGAGTCCGTATCTTCCTGCACCTCAGCTCCGTACAATTCCTGGAGCAGATGTGCCGGGAGATAGAGAACGCCGTCTTTCTCCTCAGGGGCAAATCGCAGCTCCGTCGGCTTATTATTGATTTTGGCGATCTTCTCGTCGGCCTTGAGCAAAACCAATTTCTGCGGCGTCGTTAAGATCACCGACTTGGTGTCTTCCTCATACCGAATCGTCGGGTCGATGATCTGTTGGATCACCGGAAGCGGGAGCTTCAAGCTATCCCCCGATCCGATCCCGGTGCCATTTAGCAATTGCCCATCTGCAAAAATAGGCTTATCCACCCGGCCGAGCCATTCGGGATCAACGTGCTCGCGGTTTGGCAGCCATTCCGATTGAGCCCAATAAAGTCCTGCTATAATAAGAATCAGGCCGAAAAACCATTTGGTTCTTCTCCTGCCGCGCTTTTTCCTTTGAACCATGTCTCTTCTGCTCTTCAATGAAAACCCTCCGTATCGATATCTCCGCCTATTAAATAATAAACTTATGAGGTGCGCCGAAAGTTACCTAAAAAAACAAAAACGTGAAGAATCCGCGAAGGTATTCCACACGTTTGATCTACTTCTCACAGGATAATACTGCCTTAGTGCTTCATACGGCACTCCTTACATACCCCATGCAGTTCCAGCCGATGGCCGTGAATCTCAAAACCGGTGGCTTCTTCCGCTTGGCGCTCGACTTCTTCCAAAGTGGGGTACATGAAATCCTCAATTTTTCCGCATTTCTCGCATATCACATGATAATGATTGGACACGTCCGCATCAAAACGGCTCGAATTGTCCCCATATGTTAACTCCCGGACCATGCCGGCTTCAATCAACATTTTCAGATTATTGTATACCGTAGCTACGCTCATGTTCGGGAAGCGGGGCTCCAAGGACCGGTAAATCTCGTCCGCGGTCGGATGGCTCATCGATTCCATCAGATACGTAAGTATGGCGTGACGCTGCGGCGTAATGCGGACTCCATTGTTCTTCAGTTGGTCCAGGGCATGCTGTACGCGCGTTGTCATCTCGTCCACCGCCTTCTAAATGCTCATTCCTTATAGTTCATTATGCAAAAAAGCCCGTAAGATTATTGTACGGTTAGGTCAAAACTTTTGTCAACGCAG